>SHXP01000121.1 GCA_009693225.1 Limnohabitans sp.
ATTCATTGACAAGATCCTGCTGCGCCTGACGCTGGCCGGCGCCATCTACATCACATTTGTGTGTCTGGTTCCCGAGTTTCTGATCCTCAAGTACAACGTGCCGTTCTATTTCGGAGGTACCTCATTGCTGATTATTGTGGTGGTCACCATGGACTTCATGGCTCAGGTGCAAAACTACCTCATGAGTCAGCAATACGAATCTTTGTTGAAAAAGGCCAACTTCAAGATGGCTCCAGATGGCTGATTGGGCGCATGGCCAAGGACGGCGTCATCCAGATGCAAGGGGAGGTCGTTGAAAACCTCCCCAATGCCACTTTCCGGGTCAAACTGGAAAACGGTTATGTGGTGCTCGGACACATTTCCGGCAAGATGCGAATGCACTACATCCGTATCCTGCCGGGAGACAAGGTGACAGTGGAGTTGACGCCCTACGATTTGAGCAGGGCTAGGATTGTGTTCCGCGCCAAGTAAGGCGTTGAGCGAAAGAGTTTGTTGGGACACGCAAGGTGCGTGTTCCGGGTTTTTAGGAGAATGAAATGAAAGTTTCGGCTTCGGTCAAAACAATTTGCCGCAACTGCAAGATCATCCGCCGCAAGGGCGTGGTGCGGGTCATCTGCACCGACCCGCGTCACAAACAGCGTCAAGGCTGATCGAACAACACATTCAAGAGGTTTCTCATGGCACGTATCGCTGGTATCAATATTCCGCCCCATAAGCACACCGAAATCGGTTTGACATCGATTTTCGGTATCGGCCGCACGCGCGCTCGCAAAATTTGCGAAGCCACCGGCATTGCTTACAGCAAAAAAATCAAAGATTTGACGGACGCCGATTTGGAAAAAATCCGCGATCAAATCGCACTGTTCACTATTGAGGGCGACTTGCGCCGTGAAACCACCATGAACATCAAGCGTTTGATGGACATCGGTTGTTACCGCGGTTTCCGTCACCGTCGCGGCCTGCCGATGCGCGGTCAGCGCACCCGCACCAATGCACGTACCCGCAAAGGCCCCCGCAGGGCAGCCGCTGCACTGAAGAAATAACTGAGGGACCCCCATGGCAAAAGCACCCGTCAACTCAGCCGCACAACGTGTGCGCAAAAAAGTCCGCAAAAATGTCGCGGACGGCATTGCACACGTGCATGCTTCTTTCAACAACACCATCATCACCATCACCGATCGCCAGGGCAATGCTTTGTCATGGGCTTCGTCGGGTGGTCAGGGTTTCAAGGGCTCACGCAAGTCCACTCCGTTTGCCGCTCAGGTGGCTTCCGAAGTGGCCGGACGTGCCGCCATTGATCAGGGCATCAAGAACCTCGACGTCGAAATCAAAGGACCCGGCCCAGGCCGCGAGTCTTCGGTTCGTGCGTTGGCGGCCCTGGGCATTCGCATCAACTCCATCTCTGATGTGACGCCGGTTCCCCACAACGGATGCCGTCCGCAAAAGCGTCGTCGCATCTGATTCTCAGCCAAGCCCACCGCCGTTGTTGCACGCAGCAACGGCTCCCCGCTCCAGTAGCGGGCAGTTGATAGAAGGAAGTTTAAGTGGCACGTTACTTAGGCCCTAAGGCCAAACTCTCACGCCGTGAAGGCACCGACCTGTTTTTGAAGAGCGCACGCCGCTCTATCGCTGACAAGTCAAAATTCGACAGCAAGCCGGGCCAGCACGGCCGCACCTCAGGTCAGCGCATGTCTGACTTCGGTTTGCAGTTGCGCGAAAAACAAAAAGTCAAACGCATGTATGGTGTGTTGGAGCGTCAGTTCCGCCGTTACTTTGCCATGGCTGATCAGCAAAAAGGCAATACAGGTTCAAACCTGTTGTCCCTGCTTGAGTCGCGTCTTGACAATGTGGTGTACCGCATGGGTTTCGGCTCAACCCGCGCCGAGGCTCGCCAACTGGTTTCGCACAAGGCCATCACGGTCAACGGCCACCAGGTGAATATCCCGTCCTACCTGGTGAAAGCTAGTGACGTGGTCAGCGTGCGCGAAAAATCCAAAAAACAGGGCCGTGTGCTGGAAGCTTTGCAGCTGGCCACGCAAGTGGGAATGCCTGCCTGGGTCGACGTCAATGTCGACAAGGCGGAAGGTGTGTTCAAGAAGGCACCTGATCGTGACGAATTTGCGGCTGACATCAACGAATCCCTGATCGTTGAGTTGTATTCGCGTTAACCGGGGCATCGCTGCCCCTTGAATCCGCCGCCCCGTTCGCTGTTGCACGGGGGTCATCATCCAGCCTTACCGGTGTAACGAACCGGGGGTATTGAGAGGGAAAAAAACGAATGCAAACAAATCTTCTGAAGCCCAAAGCCATACAGGTCGAACAACTCGGCCCCAACAAATCCAAAGTCACACTCGAACCTTTTGAGCGGGGTTACGGCCACACTCTGGGCAATGCGCTGCGCCGCGTGCTGTTGTCCTCCATGGTCGGCTATGCGGTTACCGATGTCACCATCGCCGGCGTTCTGCACGAATACTCATCGATAGACGGCGTGCAGGAAGACGTTGTCAATATTCTGCTCAATCTCAAGGGCGTGGTGTTCAAACTCCACAACCGTGATGAAGTCACTCTCAGCCTGCGCAAAGACGGCGACGGCCAGGTCTCTGCCGCCGATATTCAAACGCCGCATGACGTCGAAATCATCAACCCCGAGCACGTCATCGCCAATTTGTCGCACGGCGGCAAGATTGATATTCAACTCAAGGTTGAAAAAGGCCGCGGCTATGTGCCGGGCTCCATGCGCCGCCATGCAGATGAAGTGAATAAGTCCATCGGCCGCATTGTGCTCGATGCATCCTTCTCCCCGGTCAAGCGTGTGAGCTACAGCGTTGAAAACGCGCGTGTGGAGCAGCGCACCGATCTGGACCGTCTGGTGGTTGAGATTGAAACCAACGGCGCCATCACCGCCGAAGATGCTGTACGCTCTTCGGCAAAAATTCTGGTGGAGCAACTTGCCGTGTTCGCACAGCTCGAAGGCAATGAATTGGCCGCCTTCGATTCACCGGCACCGCGCAGCACCTTGCAGGTCGACCCGATTCTGTTGCGCCCGGTCGATGAACTCGAACTCACCGTGCGTTCAGCTAATTGCTTGAAAGCAGAAAACATTTTCTACATCGGCGATTTGATCCAGCGCACCGAAAACGAATTGCTCAAGACCCCCAACCTGGGCCGCAAATCCTTGAACGAAATCAAGGAAGTGCTGGCTTCACATGGTTTGACCCTGGGCATGAAGCTCGAAGGCTGGCCACCCAGCGGCCTCGAAGCCAAGCGTATTTAAAAAAACAGAGCGGTGTTCACACCGCCTCCCCTGGCCGTACCTGACACGGCGGCCGGCAAAACAACTTCACCAAGGAAAACACCATGCGTCATGGACACGGACTACGCAAACTCAACCGGACCAGCTCACACCGTCTGGCCATGTTGCAAAACATGATGAACTCGCTGATCGAACATGAAGTTATTAAAACCACTCTGCCCAAAGCCAAGGAACTGCGTCGCGTCATCGAACCGATGCTGACCCTGGGCAAAGAGCCCACACTCTCCAACAAGCGTCTGGCTTTCAACCGTTTGCGCAACCGCGACAACGTGGTCAAGCTGTTTGCCGAACTCGGACCGCGCTACAAGGCCCGTCCAGGTGGTTACACACGTATTTTGAAAATGGGTTACCGCGTGGGTGATAACGCACCGATGGCACTGGTCGAATTGGTAGACCGTCCTGAAGTGCAAGATACCCCCGCAGTCAGCGAATAACAGTTACAATCGTATACACGACGCGCGATGGAGCAGTCTGGTAGCTCGTTGGGCTCATAACCCAAAGGTCGCAAGTTCAAATCTTGCTCGCGCAACCAAACACACGACGCCCACTTTCAGTGGGCGTTTTGCATGGAATTCACTCAATGACCAGCATGTCGCTTAGCTTGTCTCAGATCCTGGCTCTGGCTGAACGCATTGAGTTGCAAACCCCGTGCGGTTTACAGGTCTGGTATGTGTGGAACCGCACCGGCGCAGACCCCTTGGTGTTGTTGCACGGCGGCAGCGGCAGCTGGAACCACTGGCTGCGCAATGTGATTCCCTTGAGCAGCAAACGCGCTGTCTGGGCGCTGGACACGCCCGGACTCGGCGATTCGGAGTTGCCGTCGGGCGCGCTGGACGCGGATGATTTGTACCACCCCCTGGAGCAAGGCCTGCAATTGCTGTTTGCTGACCAAGCTCTGGATATCGCCGGTTTTTCATTCGGTGGACTGATTGCGGGTTTTCTTGCAGCAGCCTATGCGCAGCGTGTCAAACGACTGGTGCTGGTCGGTATTCCCGGTCTTGGCCTGTCTGATCAAATTCTCAACATGCGCGGCTTTCGTGCAGACATGACCGGGGAAGAGCGCCGGGCGGTGCACCGCAACAACCTGCTGGCCATCATGTTGCAGGACCCGAACATGGTCACTGAGGAACTGCTGGACATGCAGGAACACAATGTGTTGCGCGACCGCTTGCGCCGCAGGCGCATCGCCCGCAGCGATGCGATGTTGCAATTGCAAACCCGATGGCAATGCCCTGTCTACGGTATTTGGGGTGAAAACGACGCCTTATACCGGGGCAGTTTGCCCTTGATTCAAGGCCGGCTCTCAGCCTGTGATTTGCGCGGCTTTCACGTGCTGCCTGATGCCGGCCATTGGGTGCAATATGAACAGCCGCAAGCATTCAACCGGGTGCTGCTGCAAAGCCTTTGTTAAAGATATTCAAACTGCATCCGGCAGGACGGCAGTGACTTCTATCTCCACCAGCGCACGCGTTTCGACCAGACTGCTGACGACAACGCAAGTCATCGCCGGGTAGTTTTCCCCCATCACCTCACGGTAAACAGCACCTAATTCTTTCAGGCCAGAGCGGTACATTTGCAGGTCAGTGATGTACCAGGTCATGCGCACCATGTGTTCGGGCGCTGAGCCGGCACTGTGCAGGACAGCCAGCACATTGGATAAAGCAAGACGCGTCTGATCGCTGAAATCGTCTGATTCAAACTGTTGTGCCGGGTTCCACCCGATCTGGCCGCCGACATAAATTTGCAGACCGCGTGCGGCAATGCCGTTGGCGTAGCCCTTGGGGGCAGCCCATCCTTCGGGAAGTAAAACTGTGTGCATAAAAGTCCTGTTTTAGTTGTTCAGATCGCGCAATTTGTAGCGTTGTAATTTGCCGGTGGCTGTGCGCGGCAAAGTTGGTAAAAAAGAAATGATGCGGGGGTATTTGTAAGGCGCCATGTGCTGTTTGACATGGTCCTGCAATGCTTTGACCAGGTCATCGCAGGGCTGACAATCGGCGTGCAGCACGCAAAATGCCTGCACCACCATGCCGCGTTCTGCGTCCGGTTTGCCGATGACAGCACACTCGGCCACTGCGGGGTGCAGCAACAAGGCATCTTCAACCTCGGGTCCGCCTATGTTGTAGCCGGAAGAAACAATCATGTCGTCCGCACGCGACTTGTAAAAGAAATAACCGTCTTCGTCTTGCAGCACAGCGTCACCCGGAAAGTTCCAGCCGTCACGGACATAACTGCGCTGGCGTTCATCGTTCAAGTACTTGCAACCGGTCGGGCCGCGCACCGCCAGGCGGCCGATCTGGCCGCGCGGCACTTCCTGTCCTTGATCATCAAGCACGCAGGCCTGGTAACCGGGAACGACTTTGCCCAGGCTGCCTGTTTTAAATTCAGCAACCGGTGAAGAAATGAAAATATGAAACATTTCAGTCGCACCAATGCCGTCGAGTATTTCCAGACCGCTGGCTTGCCGCCAGCGTTGGCGGGTGGCATCCGCCAGCGCTTCGCCGGCACTGACACTGATGCGCAACGTGGGCAGCGAATGGACTGACATATAGGACGTCATTTGACGGTAAAAAGTGGGTGCGGTGTAGCAAATTGTGCAAGCCGCTGCGGCCATGGTCTGCACCATGCGTTCGGGCGTGAGTGGCGCAGGGGGGTAAAAAATACTGGCACCTGCTGTCATAGGAAACAGCAACAGACCACCGAGGCCGAAGGTGAAAGCCAGCGGCGGGGTGCCAGTGACTATATCCGTCATGCGGGCATGCAGCACTTCCAAAGGCCAGGCAAGGCAGGCAGACCACATGTCCAGGTGTGAATGGCAGGCAGCCTTGGGAACGCCGGTGGTCCCGGAGGTGAAAGCCAGCAAGGCGATGTCGTCGCCGATGGTCGGGCTGGCCGTGGCTTCGGCAGACAAACCGGCGCACAGGGATTCCACGCTCTGTGCTGGGCCGTGCTGATTGAACAGCAATACAGTTTGTAAAACCGGGTGTTGCTGTCGGGCAAGCATGAGTTCATCGGCCAGCGAGGCCTCGCACCAGGCCATGACGGGACGGGCCTTATCGATGATGTCGCCAAGCTCCTTGGCGCGCAGCAAGGGCATGGTCGGGACGGCGATCAGACCGGCCTTGACGACGGCCAGCCAGGCCAAGGCAAAGCCGATGCTGTTGCTGCCGCGCAGCAGCACACGGTTGCCTGTTTGCAAGCCGCAATGGCTGCGCAGCAGGTGTACCCGTTGATTCACTGCCGCCAGTGCCTCGCGGTAGCTCAGCGTGCGTTCAGGCGAACGGAACAAGGGGCGGTCAGCCCAGGCTTGTTCCATGGCCCGGTCCAGCAGGCGCTCAACCAGGTTCAAAGGGTTTGAGCCCTGGATAGAAGCATCCGGGTACCACAACTCCGGCCAATCGCTGCGAGGCGGTAAACGCTCGGCGACGAAACGGTCGGTGTGTGTGCTCACAGGCTGCTCTTGAGGACGGATTTGCCGATGATCAGTTGCTGCATCTCGGAAGCGCCTTCGTAAATAAGCAGTGAACGGATGTCACGGTACAGCGATTCGAGTTTGTTGCCGACCAGCACACCTAGGCCGCCGTGCATTTGCAAGCCCATGTCGATGACGCGTGAAGCGTTTTCAGTGGCCACCAGCTTGGCCATGGCGGCCGCGCGTGTGTAAGCTGCTGCGGCAGGGCCGTCGCTGCCCCGGGTGTCACGCAACCAGGCAGCGCGGTAAGTCAGTAAGGCGGCAGCTTCCAGCAAAGACGCCATATCC
>SHXP01000122.1 GCA_009693225.1 Limnohabitans sp.
CTGGTATCAATCTGTGTGTTCTTCACACTGTCCAGCCGGGCATTGCCGCTACCGGGCAATTCCTTTTCGCCCAAGGCCAGAATATTCACACCCGTGATTTCACAAATGGCCTTGTATATGGGGACCAGTGCATAGCCGAAGCCAAACATGCCAACCGCCACGACAGCAAGCTTTCTGAGCATGCGCTTATTGTCAATGCGAAGATCGAAGTTGTTCATCAGATAAACGTGAATAAAGTAATCTTGACCACAATGCCCAGGAAAAACACGCTTACAACAGAGGCCAGAATCAGCCCCAGTCGCAAGTTATTTTTTTCTCTTAAGGCGTCATGGCAACAGCTTGAGACAACTGCTCAGGCAACAATTCGGGTGGCATCTTTGTTGAGCTTGGGCGGTGTTTCAAATGTGTGGAAAGGTGCAGGTGAAGGCACTTCCCATTCCAAGCCTTCGGCAGCTTCCCAGGGGCGCTGAGGAGCAGGCTCGTCTTTGCCGCGCATGGTGGGCAACACGATGAAGAAGAAGAACACCTGTGCAAAACCGAAGGCAAATGCGCCGACTGAAGCCAATGCATTGAAATCGGCAAATTGCATGGGGTAATCTGCATAGCGGCGCGGCATGCCGGCCAGACCCAGGAAGTGCATCGGGAAGAATGTGACATTGAATGAAATCAGTGTCCACCAGAAGTGAATCTTTCCAAGGGTTTCGTTGTACATGGTGCCTGTCCACTTCGGCGACCAGTAATAAAAACCGGCGAACATGGCAAACAACGAACCGGCCACCAGCACATAGTGGAAGTGAGCCACCACGTAATAACCATCCTGCAATTGCAGATCGATAGGTGCCATCGAAAGAATCAGGCCGGTGAACCCGCCCATGGTAAAGACGAAGATGAATCCGACCGCGAACAGCATGGGGGTTTCAAATGTCATGGAACCGCGCCACATGGTGGCGATCCAGTTGAACACCTTAACGCCTGTGGGCACGGAAATCAACATGGTTGCATACATGAAAAACAACTGACCGGTGACAGGCATGCCGGTGGTGTACATGTGGTGCGCCCAGACGATGAAAGACAGAATGGCAATCGACGAAGTGGCATAGACCATGGAGGCGTAGCCGAACAGTTTTTTGCGTGAGAAGGCAGGCACGATCTGGCTGATGATGCCGAAGGCCGGCAGAATCATGATGTAAACCTCGGGGTGGCCGAAGAACCAGAAGATGTGCTGATACATGACCGGGTCACCGCCGCCGGCCGGGTTGAAGAAGGTGGTACCGAAATGACGGTCAGTCAGTGTCATGGTGATGGCGCCGGCCAGTACAGGCATGACAGCGATCAGCAGATAAGCAGTGATCAGCCAGGTCCAGACAAAGAGCGGCATCTTCATCAAGGTCATGCCGGGAGCGCGCATGTTCAAAATGGTCACGATGATGTTGATCGAGCCCATGATGGAACTGGCACCCAGAATGTGCAGCGCGAAAATAGCTGCATCCATGGACGGGCCCATTTGCAAGGTCAAGGGCGCATAAATGGTCCAACCGGCAGCAGGCGCGCCGCCGGGCATGAAGAAAGAACCGGCAAGCATCAAGGCGGCAGGAATCATCAGCCAGAAACTGAAGTTGTTCATGCGGGCAAACGCCATGTCAGCCGCACCGATTTGCAGGGGCACCATCCAGTTCGCAAAACCGACAAACGCTGGCATGATTGCACCGAACACCATGATCAGGCCGTGCATGGTGGTGAATTGATTGAACAATTCAGGATTGACAAGCTGCAGACCGGGTTGGAATAACTCGGCACGGATCAGCAGGGCAAGAATACCGCCGATGATCAGCATGGTGAAGGCGAACAGCAAATACAGGGTGCCGATGTCCTTGTGGTTGGTGGCATACACCCAGCGTTTCCAGCCGTGTGGTGCTCCGTGATGGTCATCATGTCCGTGGTCAGATGCACCGTGGACGTGGGGATCAAGAGCTGCGCTCATGTGGGTTCCTTAGATATCCGGGTATTTATTGGCGGGCTGCGTGCACATCGGCAGGCTGGACCATCTGACCGGTTTTGTTTGACCAGTTGTTTTTGGTGAAACTGATCACCGCAGCGATTTCAGTATCGCTGAGTTGCTTCCAGGCGGGCATGACGATATTTTGACCATTAAGCAAAATCTTGATTTGCTTGGTGGCATCAGCATCAAGTACCACAGCGGCACCATCCAAAGGCTTGATAGGACCTGCGCCCTTGCCGCTGGCCTGGTGGCAGGCCTGGCAATTGGCGACATAAATTTTTTCGCCTTTTTACGTCAGTTCAGCCAGCGTCCAGACTTTCGAGGGGTCATCCTGCTTGGCGGCCATTTTTTTGTTTTCAACGGCCACCCAGGCAGTGTATTCCTCAGCGGTCACAACCTTCACATGGATGGGCATGTAGGCATGTTCTTTGCCGCACAGTTCCTGGCACTGGCCGTGGAAGTCGCCGGTTTTTTCAGCGCGAAACCAGGTGTCGCGGACAAAGCCGGGAATGGCATCCTGCTTGATGCCGAATGAATTCACTGCAAAAGAGTGGATCACGTCGTTAGAAGTGGTGATGATGCGGATTTTTCTCTTCACCGGGACAATCAGGGGATTGTCTACTTTCAACAAGTAATCGTCTATGGAAGCGGGCTTGCCCGAATTGGACATCTCGCGCTGTGCGTTATCTAGGGTGGATACAAAACCGATACCCTCGCCCTCGCCCTTAATGTAGTAGTAGCCCCATTTCCACTGGTAACCGGTGGCTTTGATGGTGAGATCGGCGTTAGAGGTGTCCTTGCTGGCAACCACAGCCTTGGTGGCAGGCAGTGCCATCAGAATCACGATCACAAAGGGAACAATGGTCCAGGCGATTTCCATTTTGACTGACTCGTGAAAATTGGCAGCCTTGTGACCTACTGATTTGCGGTGCTTCCAGATCGAATAGAACATGACACCGAAAACCGCCACAAAAATGATCGTGCAGATGATCATCATGAACCAGTGCAGCCAGACTTGCTCTTCGGCGATCTTGGTCACAGGGGGGTGCAGATTGAGTTGCCTGACGGCGGGACCGCCCGGCAGATCATTGACAGCCCATGCGGCAGTTGTGCCATAGGCCGCGCTAGCCAAGAGGGCTGTTTCCAGTTTTTTGAGAATATGGTTCATTATGTTTATATAAATCGACGGGGCAATTCATACGCTTAGCAACTAGATTGTAGCAACGGATAAACCCCTAAAACCGGACGTGAATCTTGATTTTCTAATCAAGAAGGATTTCAGAAAATGGTCAGAGCCCACTTCTCGATTTTGCACCGTTTGTATTGTCTGCGGAAAGCATGATTTTCATTTCCTCAAGGCTGACCATGGTCTTTTCCCTGACCTGCGCAACCGGTGCTGCCTTGAAGGCATGACCGTAAATGATTTCAATGCTCAGGACCAGACGTCCTGCGTGCACCGGGCTAGCCAATTGACTTTCCATGGCCCGGGCCAGGGCGGCCCGCCAGGCACGGCCGCGCAGCGAGGCAAATCGCTGCGGATGCAAATTGCGGCCCCAGGCGCGCAAATCCTGTAAGGCCCGGACCGCCGTTTCATAGGTCAGCGTGATCCGCTCCATGTCCATCACAGGCTGGCCGAAACCGGCCTGCAAAAGCATGTCGCCCCAGTCGTGCATGTCGGTGAAATCATGGTGCGGGGCAGGCCATTGCCGGTCCAGATAAATCTCGCGCATCTCGCGCAGACTGTCCGGTCCGAGACAGGAGAACATGACAAAACCTTGCGGGCTCAAAGCCTGACACCAGTCTTTCATCAATTCCTCAGGCCTAGCGTGCTGATGCAACAGCATATTACTCCAAACCATGTCGGCCTTGCCATCAAGCTGATGCGTGTAAGACACCTGGGGTCTGTTCCAGAACCGCCACCAGGGTGCTTTGTGTGCTTGTTTGACCCATTGCAGATCTGCCGCATGCGGTTGCAGCAGGGTTGCCGCCGCCTCGGGGTAGACCGACTGCACCAGCGCCAATGAGGCCAGCCCGCCGGTTCTGGGCTGCCAATCAACCCAGCTGGCCGGCGCCTGTCGTATCAATGGCAGACGCTGCGCCATGCGCGCTGCCGCTTCATCCTGTAACCAGGCCTTGCCTGAGAGACTGGTTTTACGCGCGGCAAGTCCGGCAGCCCTCGCATCCAGCGGCGGCAATGCATCACTGTTACCGGGTGAAGCGCTCACAGACATTTGTTTGTTTGATTCCTATGGTGATGGCATGTCCACCGTTCTCAGAGCATACCTAAGTCGGCCGCCCTTGACGGCTGTTCAGCGGGGTCTGCAGGCATTTGCCCGGTCCGGCATATGCCGGACCTGTCACGTCTGGTGTGAAGAAGTGATCTGCGGTTCGTGCCTGCGCGGGTATCAAAAAACTCAAACGCGGTGCCGCCGCTGTGCATTGCCATGCGTCGATGACACCTGTGAAATATGCCGGTCCTCGCCGCCGCCATGGACAAACGCTGCGGCAGCCGTCAGCTACGCCGCGCCCTGGCGGGAAATGATCATCGACTACAAGTTCCGTGAGGACCCCGGCTTGCATCGCTTCTTCGCGGAGTTGCTCAAAGCAGATCCTGCCGTCCAGGCCATGCTCGCGGTTGCCGGTTTTGTATTGCCTGTACCTTTGGCCGCTGTGCGTTTGCGGCAGCGGGGCTTCAACCAGTCAGCCCTGCTCGCCAGGCATTTGGCACCGCAACGCATGAACGATCAGATCTTATGGCGCTTGCGCCAGACCGCGACCCATGCGGGGCTTGATCGCACGCAGCGCCAGCGCAATCTGCGGCATTCAATGGCGGTCAATCCGGCCATGTCACGGGCGTTACGCGGCAGCCGCGTGCTGTTGGTCGACGATGTGATGACCACCGGCAGTACCCTGACAGTGTGCGCTCAAACACTGCTTGACGCCGGCGTGGCAGAGGTCAGCTGCGTGGTCTTTGCCAGAGCGGCTGCGGATTCGGGTTCACAATGATGGTTTATTTCAAGCTTGTACATGTTCAATATCGTTCTGGTTCAACCCGAGATTCCGCCCAATACCGGCAACATCATTCGTCTGGCTGCGAACACCGGTTGCGCTTTGCATTTGATCGAACCGCTGGGCTTTTCGATGGACGACAAAAGCATGCGCAGAGCCGGTCTGGATTACCACGAATACGCCAGCGTCAAACGCCATCCGAGCTGGGCACATTTCCTGCGCAGCGAACAGCCTCATACCCCGCGCAGTTTCGGTCTTAGCACACACGGGACGAAGTCCGTGCATGAGGCCTGTTTTGCCGCCGGTGACTGGCTGGTCTTCGGGTCTGAAACGCGGGGATTGGCGGCTGAACTCAAAGAAAACTTCCGCCCAGATCGCTTGCTGCGCCTGCCGATGCTGCCCGGACAGCGCAGCCTAAATTTGTCCAATGCCGTGGCCGTAGTGGTTTACGAGGCATGGCGCCAGCAAGGCTTTGCCATGCCGCCGCCCTGAGGCCTGACTCAGGCGTAGTGGCGCACCACGGATTCGGCCACGCACACCGGCTTGTCGCTGCCCTCGCGCTCCACCGTGACCTTCCAGGTCATTTGTATGCCTGCCGGCTTTATGTTTTCGCAGGCCAGCAGATGCAGGTGACCGCGCAATCGGCTGTCAACCGGCACCGGCGAGGTAAACCGCACCTTATTCAAACCGTAATTGATACCCATGCAGGTCTGCGCATTGGAATAGGCTGACTCGAAAAAATTCGGCAGCAGCGACAGCGTCAGAAAGCCATGGGCGATCGTGGTGCCGAACGGGCCGGCGGCCGCCTTTTCCTTGTCGATATGTACCCACTGGTGGTCGTTGGTCGCGTCGGCAAACAAGTCGATCTGGCTTTGTGTCACGGTAGTCCAGTCGCTGATCGCCACATCCTGACCGACACAGGCTTTGACCTCTTCAAACGTCTTGAAATGTTTTTTCATGATGGCACCCATTCCTGCTTTGCAAACCGATTTAAAAAAAGGGACGGCACCTCCGGCTCATGCTGCGCATACCGTCAACTAAAATCTGCGTTTTTACTTTTCACCAGACCCGTCCATGAGTGCCTTCATAGAAGAAACCGTTTCATCCGTTCACCACTGGACCGATCGTTTATTAAGTTTTACCACCACCCGTGATGCCGCCCTGCGCTTTTCCAACGGCCATTTCACCATGATAGGGCTGAAAGTCGACGGAAAACCCTTGTTGCGCGCCTACAGCATCGTCAGCCCGAATTACGAGGAACACCTGGAATTTCTCAGCATCAAGGTGCAGGACGGTCCGCTCACCTCGCGGTTGCAGCATATTCAGGTGGGCGACACCATCATTGTCGGACGCAAACCCACAGGCACCTTGCTGATCGATTATTTGCTGCCCGGTAAAAGCCTGTATCTGCTGGGCACCGGCACCGGCCTGGCGCCATATCTGAGCATCGTGCGCGACCCTGAAACCTATGAGCGGTTTGAGAAAGTCATCATCGTGCACGGCGTGCGTCAGGTGAACGAACTGGCCTACCACGACTACCTCACACAGGAACTGCCGCAACACGAGTTGTTAGGGGAAATGGTCAGCGGTCAGTTGCTGTACTACCCCGCCGTCACCCGCGAGCCCTACAAAAACCAGGGCCGCATGACCGACCTGATCGCCTCAGGCAAATTATTCGCAGGCCTGGGACTTCCGGCATTCAACCCCAAAGACGACCGCGTCATGCTCTGCGGCAGCCCGCAAATGCTCAAGGATTTGAAGGTCATGCTTGAAGAGCGCGGCTTTGCCGAAGGCGATACTAGCACACCCGGCGACTTTGTGGTGGAACGCGCTTTCGTCCAGCAATAAGCTGTCAGCGGTTGCCTTTAGCCCGGTGGTGCGTCTTGCGCAGCATCTGACACTTTGAATAGAAAAAGGCCGCATCAGCGACCTTTTTTCTCTCCACAAAGCGGCTTTACACCCGCTCAATCACCACGGCAATCCCCTGCCCGACACCGATACACATGGTGCACAAGGCGTAACGCCCGCCGGTTCGGTGTAACTGGTTGGTCGCCGTGGTC
>SHXP01000123.1 GCA_009693225.1 Limnohabitans sp.
TGAAGGCAAAGAGATGGTGATGCCGGGCGACAACGTATCGATCGCGGTCAAGCTGATCCACCCGATTGCGATGGAAGAAGGTTTGCGCTTCGCCATCCGCGAAGGCGGCAAGACCGTCGGTGCCGGTGTGGTTGCCAAAATCATCGCTTAAGGAATCAGCATGTCAAACAAACAAAAAATCCGCATTCGCCTCAAGGCTTTTGACTACAAACTGATTGACCAGTCTGCCGCTGAAATCGTGGATACCGCCAAGCGAACCGGCGCCATTGTCAAGGGCCCGGTGCCGCTGCCGACCCGCATGAAGCGTTTCGACATCCTGCGTTCACCCCACGTTAACAAGTCCAGCCGCGATCAGTTGGAAATTCGAACCCATCAGCGTTTGGTGGACATCGTGGACCCGACCGACAAAACCGTTGACGCTCTGATGAAGCTCGATTTGCCTGCCGGCGTCGACGTCGAAATCAAGCTGCAGTAAGAACAGCCGCCGCCCTCAAATGGGGCGGAGTTGCAGGAAAAATAACCGGGATCCGCACAAGCGGCAAAATTCAGCTATGATCCAAGGCTTTGCATTAAATGTGCGAAGAAATTATCAACCTTCTTTCATACACCAAACGCAGTTGCCAATTGAAGTGACAGCGGTGAAAGTTTTGGAGAAAAACATGAGTCAAACCAATCGACTGGGATTGCTGGGCCGCAAGGTTGGCATGATGCGTCTGTTCACTGATGATGGGGACGCAGTGCCTGTCACAGTGGTGGATGTGTCTGACAACCGGGTGACCCAGGTCAAGACCCAGGAAAATGACGGCTACGTTGCCTTGCAGGTGACGTCCGGCAAACGCAAAGCTTCGCGCGTCAACAAGCCCCAGGCAGGGCACATGGCCAAGGCCGGTGTCGTTGCAGGCGAAATCACCCAGGAATTCCGCGTTAGCGCAGAAACCGCAGCGCAATATCCTGCCGGTTCATCTGTTCCGGCAACAGCCATTTTCACCGTTGGTGAAAAAGTGGACGTACAAGGTACTTCCATCGGCAAGGGGTTCGCGGGCACCATCAAGCGCCACAATTTCCGTTCACAGCGTGCGTCTCACGGTAACAGCCGTTCGCACAATGTGCCCGGTTCCATTTCCATGGCCCAGGATCCTGGCCGCGTGTTTCCCGGCAAAAAAATGTCAGGACATATGGGCGACGAGACCGTCACAACACAAAACCTGGACGTGATCCGCATCGACGAAGCGCGTCAACTCTTGCTGATCAAGGGCGCAGTGCCCGGATCCGCCGGCGGTTTTGTCACGGTGCGTCACGCCATCAAAGCCAAATCCAAGGGAGCCAACTGATGCAAATCGAACTCCTGAATGACCAGGGCCAGGTGTCCGCCAAATTCGAGGCGCCTGAAACTCTGTTCGGCCGTGCTTACAACGAAGACCTGGTGCACCAGATTGTGGTGGCCTACAAGGCCAACGCACGCCAAGGTACGCGTGCGCAAAAAGACCGTGAACAGGTCAAGCACTCCACCAAAAAACCGTTCAAGCAAAAAGGCACCGGCCGCGCCCGTGCCGGTATGACTTCTTCCCCCATCTGGCGTGGCGGTGGTCGTGCATTCCCGAACAGCCCGGAAGAAAATTTCACACAAAAAATCAACAAGAAAATGTACCGCGCCGGCATGTCCGCCATCTTCTCTCAGTTGGTGCGTGAAGGCCGGCTGGCGGTGGTGGATTCGCTCGAGATCGAAGCCCCCAAAACCAAACTGCTGGCCTCCAAACTCAAAGCCATGAATCTGCAATCCGTGCTGGTCATCTCTGAAGAAGTCAATGACAACTTGTATTTCGCGTCTCGCAACCTGGCCAATGTGCTGGTGGTCGAACCGCGTTACGCAGACCCGGTATCGCTGGTGCACTACAAAAAGGTGCTGGTCACCAAAGGCTCCATCGACAAACTCAAAGAGATGTTCGCATGAGCACCCCGAAATTTGACGAAGGCCGCTTGATGGCTGTTCTGGTCGCTCCCATCGTGTCTGAAAAAGCCACCATGGTTGTCGAAAATTCCAACGCAGTCACTTTCAAAGTGCTGCAAAACGCCACCAAACCCGAAATCAAGGCCGCTGTTGAACTGATGTTCAAGGTCGAGGTCAAGGGCGTATCTGTGGTCAACATCAAAGGCAAAACCAAGCGTTTCAGTCGTTCTGTAGGTCGTCGCGACAATATCCGCAAGGCCTATGTGACGCTCAAACCCGGTCAAGAGCTGAACCTGTCTGGAGAGGTGGCTTAATCATGGCAGTCATCAAAATGAAACCCACCTCCCCCGGTCAACGGGGTGTGGTCAAGGTCACACGTGACCATTTGTTCAAAGGCCCAGGTTATGCGCCGCTCCTGGAGCCTCAGTTCCAGAAAGCCGGTCGTAATAACAACGGTCACATCACCACCCGTCACAAGGGCGGCGGTCACAAGCACCACTACCGCGTGGTCGATTTCCGTCGCATGAAGGACGGCATTCCGGGCAAGGTCGAGCGTATTGAATACGACCCGAACCGCACGGCTCACATTGCCTTGATCTGCTATGCGGATGGCGAACGCACTTACATCATCGCTCCGCGCGGTCTGGAAGTCGGCGCCACCATCCACAGCGGCTCAGAAGCGCCGATCCGCGCCGGCAACACCTTGCCGATCCGCAACATCCCGGTGGGTTCAACCATCCACTGTATCGAACTGCGTTCAGGTAAAGGAGCTCAAATCGCCCGTTCGGCCGGTACATCGGCAACCTTGCTGGCGCGTGTAGGCACTTACGCCCAGGTGCGTATGCGTTCAGGTGAAGTCCGCAAAATCCATATCGAATGCCGCGCCACCATCGGTGAAGTCGCCAACGAAAAGCACAGTCTGCGCCAGTTAGGCAAGGCCGGTGTTAAGCGCTGGATGGGTATCCGCCCGACCGTGCGTGGCGTTGCCATGAACCCGATCGATCACCCTCACGGTGGTGGTGAAGGCCGTACCGGTGAAGGCCGCGCGCCTGTGGATCCCTGGGGCAATCTGACCAAGGGCTACCGCACCCGCAACAACAAGCGCACGCAGGTCATGATCGTCTCGCGTCGCAAGAAATAAGGGTTAATACATGACACGCTCACTCAAAAAAGGCCCGTTCGTTGACCACCATTTGCTGGCCAAAACGGAAAAAGCCGTTGCGAACAAAGACAAAAAACCGATCAAAACCTGGTCGCGCCGCTCCATGATCCTGCCCGATTTCATCGGCCTGACCATCGCGGTTCACAACGGCAAGCAGCATGTGCCGGTCTATATCACTGACCAGATGGTGGGTCACAAGTTGGGCGAATTCTCGCTTACTCGGACCTTCAAGGGCCATCCGGCTGATAAAAAAGTTCAGAAGAAGTAAGGAGCAGCTATGGAAACACGTGCAGTCCTGCGAGGTGTGCGCTTATCGGTCGACAAAGGCCGTTTGGTGGCAGACTTGATTCGCGGCAAAAAAGTGGACCAGGCCTTGAGCATCCTGACTTTCACCCAGAAAAAAGCAGCTGGCATTGTCAAAAAAGTGCTCGAGTCGGCCATCGCCAATGCCGAGCACAACGACGGGGCCGACATTGACGAATTGCGCGTCAAAACCATTTACGTGGAACAAGGCTCAACGCTCAAGCGTTTTACCGCGCGCGCCAAAGGCCGTGGCAACAGCATCAGCAAACCCACGTGCCATGTGTACGTGACGGTCGGCAACTGAAAGGTCTAGGAAGATATGGGACAAAAAATACACCCCACCGGTTTCCGCCTGTCGGTCAGCCGCAATTGGGCCGGCCGCTGGTATGCCAGCAACAAGGACTTTGCCGGCATGCTGGCAGAAGACATCAAGGTGCGCGAGTACCTCAAGGTCAAGCTCAAAAATGCAGCAGTCTCGCGCATCCTGATTGAGCGTCCTGCAAAAAACGCCCGCATCACCATTTTTTCCGCACGCCCTGGCGTGGTCATCGGTAAAAAAGGCGAGGACATTGAAAACCTCAAGAAAGAACTGGCTGCGCGTCTGGGCGTGCCGGTGGCAATCAACATCGAAGAAGTGCGCAAGCCTGAAATCGATGCGCAGCTGATCGCCGACAGCATCACACAACAGCTGGAAAAGCGGATCATGTTCCGCCGCGCCATGAAACGCGCCATGCAAAACGCCATGCGTCTGGGTGCCCAGGGCATCAAGATCATGTCAGCCGGCCGTTTGAACGGTATCGAAATCGCACGCACCGAGTGGTACCGTGAAGGCCGTGTGCCTTTGCATACATTGCGTGCAGATATCGATTACGCCACCTCTGAGGCCAAAACGACTTACGGCATCATTGGCGTCAAAGTGTGGGTCTACAAAGGCGACACACTCGGACGCAATGATGCACCTGCTGCGCAGGAACCCCGCTCAGAAGACGAGCGTCGTCCGCGCGTTCCGCGCCGTGACGCACGTCCGGGCGGTGACCGTCAGCCTGCACGCGGCGCACGCCGTCCCGCAGGCACCAATGCCGCACCGGCCGATGGCAGCGATAAACCCGCTGACGCCACCGATGCTCCCAAAACCACCGTCAAGCGCGTTCGCAAGATCACCGCGCCCGCATCCACTGGCACGGCTGCGGACGGACAAGGAGAATAAGCATGCTGCAACCAGCGCGCCGTAAATACCGCAAGGAACAAAAAGGTCGCAACACCGGCATCGCCACCCGTGGCAATACCGTGGCGTTCGGCGACTTCGGCTTGAAATCCACTGACCGCGGCCGTTTGACCGCACGCCAGATTGAATCCGCACGTCGTGCCATTTCACGTCATGTCAAACGTGGTGGTCGTATCTGGATCCGTATTTTTCCGGACAAGCCGATTTCACAAAAACCTGCCGAGGTCCGCATGGGCAACGGTAAAGGTAACCCTGAGTACTACGTGGCTGAAATTCAGCCCGGTAAAGTGCTGTATGAAATCGTCGGTGTTCCCGAAGAGCTCGCGCGTGAAGCATTCCGTTTGGCTGCGGCAAAACTGCCGCTACGCACCACCTTTGTGACCCGCCTTATCGGCCAATGATTCAGGAGCTGACATTATGAAAACTTCTGAATTACGCCAAAAAGACGCTGCCGGATTGCAAACCGAGATCAAGGAATTGCAAAAAGCCCATTTCAATATGCGCATGCAAAAAGCCACGCAACAACTCACCAACACTTCACAAATGAAGGTGACGCGACGCGCTATTGCCCGCGCCAAAACCATTCAGGCTGAACAAGCCGCAGCCAAGGAGTGACCATGACTGAAGCCAAAACATCACTCAAACGCACTCTGATCGGCAAGGTGGTCAGTGCCAAGCGCGCCAAAACCGTGACCGTGCTGGTTGAGCGCCGCGTCAAACACGCGCTCTACGGCAAGATCGTCGGCAAGTCGAGCAAATACCATGCACATGACGAAACCGGACAGTATCACCTGGGTGACGTGATCGAAATCACAGAAAGCCGTCCGATTTCAAAAACCAAGAACTGGGTAGCTACCCGTCTGGTTGAGAAAGCACCTGCGGTCTGAATTGAATTTTCGCTCTCGCACACAAGCTTTGTCCAAATGGCCCACAATTGTGGGTCATTTGTTTTTCTAAGGAGCATTAATCATGATTAAAGTAGGCGATACCCTTCCTCATACCACCTTGATGGAATATTCGGAAGTTGAGGGTGAGGGCTGTAGCATCGGCCCCAACGCCATCGACATTGCCAAGACCGCATCTGGCAAAACCATTGCGCTGTTTGCCCTGCCCGGCGCGTTCACGCCCACTTGTTCTGCCAAGCATGTGCCCGGCTATCTGGACAAGTTCAGTGAGTTGAAGTCAGCCGGTGTGGATGAAATCTGGTGTGTCAGTGTCAATGATGCCTTTGTCATGGGCGCCTGGGGTCGCGAACTGCACGCCGGCGGCAAGGTTCGCATGATGGCGGATGGCGATGCAGCCTTCACCATAGCCACAGGCCTCACCTTGGACCTGACCGGCAAAGGACTGGGCTTGCGCTCCAACCGCTATTCCATGTTGGTGCAAGACGGCAAAGTGCAGACTTTGAACATTGAGGCAGCGGGTAAATTTGAAGTCAGTGACGCCGACACCATGTTGTCGCAAGTCAAACACTGAGTGATTGTGCAAGCCTGCATTAAGTGCGGGCTTGCAGCCTCAGGCTGTCAGGCAGCCAGTCTTGTTTGCAGCCAATGCACTGCCGCATAAACCAGCGCTGTGCACAAGGCAAAAATCCATAAAGCCTTGAGTCGTTGCCACGCATTGTCATCCGAAGCTATAGCGCTGTGGTGCGGCAGCTGACGAAAACCGGTCAACATGGCGTGTAACAAGGGCTGACGCTTGTAAAAAATATGGAATAAAACCGCAGCTATGTGCAAACCGGTCAAAAAGCACAACAACCATTTGCCTATATCGGCGTGATAGAAAGTAAATATTTCTACATTCCGGTTGCTAACAAAGACAGTCAGCGGACCGCTGAAACCGGCGTCATCGTCGGCACATAAACCGCTGGCAACCTGACACATTAAAACAAGCAATATGGCCCAAACCGACCAAGCCGCCAGCGGGTTATGCCCGGGTTGCTGCCAGGCGGCAGGCTGGCGAATATAGGCCAGGCTTTGTTGCACAGAGGGTATGAAACTCGAGAAGCGCGACCAGTGTCCGCCGGCAAACCCCCAGAACAGACGAAATAACAGCAGTATCAGGACGGAATAACCGCACAAGCTGTGCCATTCCATGTTTTGGATATAAAAAACACTCAGCAGCGAGCCGCTCAGAGAAAGTACCAGCAGCCAATGAAATAAACGGGTGGGCAAATCCCAGACTTTGACAAAGCTTGGCATGAACAATGGGGCAATCAAAAGAGGTGCCGACATGGTACAAGACCTGACAGGCGGCGCGCGTCAAGGTAGTTGTCGCCTGATTCACGCAGCCAAATGCTGAGTACAGTTTTCCATGGCGTGCTCCAAGATGATGGAGTCACGTTCCGGATTGAGCGTAACGGCCCCGATAGTCTGCCAATTGCGCGTGTTACCTGACCAGC
>SHXP01000124.1 GCA_009693225.1 Limnohabitans sp.
ATGTGCGAGCCAAGGTTGAGCATGCGTTTCGGGTGATCAAGTGTCAATTTGGATACCGCAAGACGCGCTACCGTGGCTTGGCAAAGAACACAGCGCAACTCATCACGCTGTTTGCACTGAGCAATTTGTGGATGGTGAGGAAACGAATCCTGGTCGCCAATGGGTGAGTGCGCACTAAACAGGGCAAAGCCCTCAGTGAGGGGAGAAATCGCTTGAAAATGCCGCAAAAGAGAGTGATTTTGCGATCGGATCATGGCAAATTTCACATGGTGAAGATTTGCTATCCAAAAACTTTTATAAACTGAGTTTTTCAGACCATCCATAGATTTTTTCTTCCTCAACGCCGAACAACTCGACCTTGGACATATCCTTGACGCGCAGCAATTGCTGACGAACGTCATCTGCAATCTCTTTCAATTCGACCGGCGTGAACCCGTCAGCTTGCAAGGCGTAAATGGCCCCTAAGACATCTCCGAATTCATCATTGAAAAACGGCCCTTGCACACCTTGCGGCAAGTTGTGACGCATGTCGCCTATTTTTTTACGAACCGAATACCAGACATCGGCTACTTCGCCAGGCTTGGACTAATTCTTGATCTTGAAAATGATTTGTGATTCACCGGGCTTGGAATAGCTGCGGATCTTGTCCGCATAAGGCACCTCCTGCAAGGTGCGCTCAAGCTTGTCAGTGACCTACTCAGCAACCTTTTGCGCAGTCGCGCCCGGCCAGTAAGAGCGAACCACCATGATGCGAAAGGTAAATGGGGGATCCTCATCCTGACCGAGCTGGAAATACGCAGCTATGCCCAGCACCATCAACACCACCATCAAATAGCGGGTGAACGCGCGATGGTTCAACGCCCATTCAGACAGATTAAAGCCACCGGCCCGGCCGTTCTTATGTTTCATGGCTGCTCACCGGCAGCTTTGTAATAAGTGACCCTTTGTCCGCCGGACAACACATG
This sequence comes from Limnohabitans sp., assembly GCA_009693225.1. Lineage (GTDB taxonomy): Bacteria > Pseudomonadota > Gammaproteobacteria > Burkholderiales > Burkholderiaceae_C > Limnohabitans. The sequence continues at coordinate 966 of SHXP01000124.1, forward strand.
CACGCCGGCCGTCACCACTTGTTGACCCGGCTCTAATCCACTGCTGCTGATGACCTGATTGTCATGAACACCACTGACCTGTACCACCTGAGCGCGCACTTTCATGCTCGCCGGATCGACTGTCCACACGCTGGTTTTTCCTGCTGCCAGCCAGACTGCCGAGGTGGGCAGTGTCATCGCCTCGAGACCGGCAGGCGCACTCAAAAACACTGTGGCCCCCGTAGTGCCCAGCGGTATCTTCAGGTTGTCCAAGGCCACCTTGACGGTAAAGGTACGGGTGACAGGGTCTGCGCTGGCGGCAATTTCATTCACCTTGGCAGACAACCATTGAGCGCCGCCCCAAAGCTTGACCTTGACCGCCTGGCCTTTTTTGACCGAAGTCACTTTGTCCTCAAGCACGGCAAAAACCACATCGCGGGGGCCATCTTATGCCAGACGCATGACGGTCACGCCGGCACTGACCACCTGCCCGACTTCTGCGTCCACCCCGGTGATCACCCCGGCCTTGTCAGCAACCAATTTGCTGTAACTCAATTGATTGCTCTGGCCAGAGTTGCACCCGGGCCTGCTCAAGTTGAGCTTGCGCGGACTTGAGGACCGTTTCGCGGCGCTTGAAGTCTGCCACCGCCAAATCATGGTTGGTTTGCGCCGCATTCCATTGAGCGCGGGCGTTGTCGACCGACAAACGGTAATCCTGTGCATCGATTTCTGCCAGCAGCTGACCTGCCTTGACCCGCTGCCTGAGTTCCACATGGCGAGCCGTCAACTTGCCGCCAACCCGCAAACCCAGCCGCGACTCGACCCTGGTGAGGACTTCCCCGGCAAATTCAGAATCGGCAGAAAGTATGGATTTGCTGACCCGTAAAACCTGGGCAGCTCTGACCGGGGCCTGGATATCAGGTGCGGGCGTACAGGCGGCCAGGCCAGCGGCAATGGCGATGAAAAAGACTCGGGTACGACAAAGCATGGGATTGACCTGGAAATGAATAATATTAATGACTGACTGGTTAGTAATCTAATTCTGATCGGCTTTTTTGTCAAGCCACAATACAAAACCATGTCTACTGTCGGTCACTACGAGAACTTCCCGGTCGCATCACTGGTGTGCTCGCCGCATTTGCGCAAGCCGATTGTGGCCATCTACCACTTTGCCCGCACTGCGGACGACATCGCCGATGAAGGCGACGCCCTTGCCGCCGAGCGCCTGGACAGCCTGCAAAGCATCCGCAGGGATTTGCTAGCAATGTGCACAGATGCAGACTTTGTCAGCGCACGCTGGTCGCATGTGCTGAACCCATTGCATAAGCAGATACAGGACCTCGCCCTGCCGGTGCAATTGCTGCTGGATTTGCTGGATGCGTTTGAACAGGACGTGGTTTACACCCGGGACCGGCGCCGCTATACCGGCCGCGCAGAACTGCTTGACTATTGCACCCGCTCGGCCAACCCGATCGGGCGGTTGCTGCTGCATTTGTACAGCATCCATTCCACGCAGGCATTGGCGCACAGTGATGCGGTTTGCTCCTCCCTGCAGCTGATCAATTTCTGGCAGGATTTAAGCGTGGATATCCCCAGAGGACGGCTTTACCTGCCGGCCGATGCTGTGTTGCGCGAGGAAATCGCATTTGCCCGTCAACTCATGGAGCAAGGCGCGGCGCTGGTGCACCAGGTGCCTGGACGCGCCGGCTGGGAATTGCGTCTGGTGGTGCAAGGTGGTTTACGCATACTGGACAAAATTGAAGCCACTGACACCCTGCGTGAGCGCCCGCGGCTTCATGCCCTCGACAAAGTCATCATGCTCCTGCGCAGTCTGTGGATGCGTGCAAGTGACTGAGGGACTGTTACGCACGCCTGCAATGTCACAATCCTGCCTATGACACCACAGCAATACGTGCAAGATAAAGCTGCCGGTTCCGGTAGCAGCTTTTATTACGCCTTTTTGTTTTTACCGCCACCCAAACGCGCTGCCATCACGGCTTTTTATGCGTTTTGCCGCGAGGTGGATGATGTGGTTGATGAGGTGCAGGACGCGGGTGTCGCCGCCCAGAAACTGCAATGGTGGCAACTCGAAGTCGCCCGCAGTTTTACCGGTCAGGCACAGCACCCGGTCATGCAGGCATTGATGCCGCTGACAGACACTTTCGGCATCACGCAAGACCATTTGCAACACGTGATACAGGGCTGCGACATGGATCTGCGGCAAACGCGTTACCTTGACTTTGCCGCGCTGCAAACCTATTGCCACCTGGTCGCCGGCGTGGTGGGCGAAGTGGCGGCGCGCATATTCGGCCAGACTCAGCCGCAAACCACTGCTTACGCGCACACGCTGGGCCTGGCGTTCCAGTTGACCAACATCATCCGCGATGTCGGAGAGGACGCCTTGCGCGGTCGCATTTACCTGCCGGTACAGGATTTGCAGCAGTTCGGTGTCAAGGCTGCCGATCTTTTGCAACGTCGCGATTCACCCGCCTTTCAGGCGCTGATGCGTTTCCAGGCAGAACGCGCCCGGGGTTTGTATGAGCAGGCCCTGGACATCCTGCCTGCCGGAAATTGGCGCAGCCAGAAGCCGGGTTTGATGATGGCCAGCATCTACCGCACCTTGCTCAACGAAATAGAGGCCGCGCAATTTCCGGTGCTGACACAACGCGTGTCACTGACGCCGGTGCGCAAACTCTGGCTGGCCTGGAAGATGCAGGCACTGGGGCGTTTTTGAACAAAGTCACCATCATCGGCGGTGGCTGGGCGGGACTTTCTGCTGCGGTGCACGCCGTACAAGCAGGCTGGCAGGTGCGCCTGCTGGAAGCCGCACCTCAGACCGGTGGCAGAGCACGTCGCATCACTCGCCATGGACTGGCGCTGGACAACGGCCAACATATTCTGATCGGCGCTTACCGGGACACTCTGGCTTTGCTGCGACTGGTCGGTGTGGATCCCGAGAAGCATTTGTATCGCATGCCGCTGACACTGCGCACCCCTGAAGGTGCCGGTCTGCGTCTGCCCGGTATTCCTGCTCCTTTCAATGTGCTTGCCGCAATCGCCAGCGCACAGGGTTGGACCTGGCAGGATAAATGGGCGTTCATCCGCACGGCGTTGAAATGGCAGCGACAGAATTTTGAATGTCCTGAGGCGCTCACTGTGGCCGGCTTGTGCCAAGGTTTACCGCCCGCCGTCATGGCTTGGATGATCGAACCTTTGTGCGCGTCCGCCCTCAATCTGCCTGTACACAGCGCCGGCGCACGTGTCTTTTTGCAGGTGCTTAAAGATGCGCTGATGGGCGGCCCGGGCAGCAGCGATATGTTGATACCGCGTTGTGATCAAAGTTTGCTCATGCCCGATGCGGCTGTTGACTGGTTGAAGCAGCGCGGCGCAGAGCTGATCACAGGTCATCCTGTTCATGATTTGTCAGCGCATATGCCCGGCCCGGTCGTGCTCGCCTGTCCTGCCCGCGAGGCTGCACGCCTGACGCAGCGATTCAATCCCGCCTGGGCTGCACGCGCGGGCGGCTTGCAGCACACTGCCATAGCCACTGTATATCTGCAAGCCAATACAGCCCTGCATTGGCCCTTTCCGGTGATGGCACTCAGAAGCAATGCGCAGGCGCCTGCGCAGTTTGCATTTGACAAAGACCGTCTGAGTCAACTGCCGGATCTGCGGGGCGTCATTGCGCTGGTAGTCAGTGCGTGTGTGGGTGACAGAGACAGCGTCACAGCGGCTGTTTTGCAGCAAGTTCGCGAACAGCTGCACTTACCCGGTGCTACGGTGCTTTTTTCTGTGCTGGAAAAACGCGCCGCTTTTGCCTGCACACCGGGCGTACTCAGACCGTCGGCCCGGGTCAATGAGAATATCTTCGCCTGCGGTGATTATGTGGACGGTCCCTATCCTTCAACCTTGGAGGGCGCGGTCAGATCAGGGTTACAAGCCGTGGCTTTGCTGGGAGGTCCGCATATGGGCGAAAATACTGCATGACCTCGACACCCAGATTCACAGCTGAACCGGCTTACCGCCACGGCCAGGCTGCCAAAACAGCCATTATTTATTGCAACCTCGGAACCCCACAAGCACCCACGGCACACGCCTTGCGCCGCTACCTTGCTGAATTTTTAAGCGACCCACGGGTGGTTGAGATTCCCCGTTTTTTATGGATGCTGATTCTTCACGGCATCATTTTGCGGGTTCGCCCGGCCAAATCCGCGCACAAATACGCCAGCATCTGGACCGAAGAAGGCTCCCCCCTCAAAGTCTGGACCGATAAACAAAGTCAGAGGCTGCAAGCACTGTTCAACCCTGATCAATTGCTTGTGCGTTACGCCATGCGCTATGGCTCGCCTGCCATTCCCCAGGTGCTGGATGAATTAAAAGCCCTGGGTGTTAACCGCGTGCTGGTTCTGCCCGCTTATCCTCAGTATTCCGCCACAACCACAGCCAGCGTGTTTGATGCGGTTTACACCTGGGGCTTGCGCACCCGTTACCTGCCCGAAATCCGCTTTGTCAACCATTACCACGACCACCCTGCTTATATCGCCGCACTGGCTGACACCATCCGCTCGCACTGGACAGCAAACGGCCGCAGTGAACAACTGGTGATGAGTTTTCATGGCGTGCCTGAGCGCACCCTGAAACTCGGTGACCCTTATCACTGCGAATGCCACAAAACAGCCCGCCTGTTGGCACAGGCGCTGCAATTACAGCCTGAAGAATACAAGGTGTGTTTCCAGTCCAGGTTCGGCAAAGCCAAATGGCTCGAACCCTACACTGAACCGACCGTCCGTGAATTGGCCAGGCAGGGCTGTAAATCTGTCGATATTGTTTGCCCCGGCTTTGTCTGCGACTGCCTGGAAACCCTCGAGGAAATCGCCCTGGAAGTCAAAGCAGCGTTCCTGGAGGAAGGCGGCTCGCAATTCCAGTACATCGCTTGTCTCAATGACAACCCGGTCTGGATAGAAGGCTTAAAAGGGATTGCGGAAGTGCACCTGGCAGGCTGGCCTTTATCAGGCGGTACAGAGGCGGAAAGAGCCCGGTCCCGTCAGGCCGCTGTGGCCATGGGCGCAAGTGACTGAAGCCTTATTTGCCGGCTGTCGGTTTGTCAGATGCGACAGGCTGGCCGCCGGCAGCAGTGTTGGAAGCGGCTTGGGCATCTGTCAGATTCGACTGATTCTCTGCAGGTACTGCGGGAACCTGAATCGGCGGTGGCGCAGGCGCGGCATTTTCCTGGCCGGTAACTTCGGCCTTTTCTTCCACGGCCTTGGGTCTTAACAGGGCCGCAACCGCAATAGCCACCAGAAACAAGGCGAATATCTTAATGATGTAATTGCCGCCCCCCGGTGCGGGCGCCGCATCAGCAGTTTGAGCTGATGTATCCATCTCATCGTCGGGTGATGTGTCGGCAGTTGCAGGAGCTGTGACTTGCGCGGCTTGAGCTTCAGGGAATGCTTGCGCAGGCAGATCAAGGTCTTCAGGCGGTTGAGCCAGAAAATGCAAGGCTTCGCTTCGCATCAGCGCTGCATTCGAAGGTTCATTGGCCGGTATTTTGACCGCAGGCGGGGTTGAAACTGCAAGTTCGTGCGCCACAGGTGCAAGCAGTGTTTCTGTCTGGGGCTGAGGTATTTCAAGCACGGGGGGAGCAACCTGCCCGAACAACTGATCCTCGGTCATTTGCAAAAGTGCAGCCACTTTACGTGCCGCAGTCAGCTTGACATTTTCACTGTAAAAAGCGCTGGTGCCGCCCTCTTCAATTTGTTTGATTTGCTTGACTGACAAACATGCCAGGGTAGCCAGGTCAGTAGACGCCCAGCCCAAGGCTTCACGTTTGAGTCGAACGGACTGACCGTCAATCTGAGAGATGTCCGACATTTAAAGCCTTTGAACTGAAAACTTACTTGACAAGCAACAATTCACCCTTGATGGATGCACCTTTTTGCACTGACAAGGTTTGGTAGACCACATGGCCGTCTAAGGACGCTGAGGAAGTGACGATAAGCTCGCTGCAAGTGGCCGTACCTGAAAACTTGCCTTTGATGTGCAGACTTGAACAGGTCACCACACCTTCTACCTGCCCCCGTGATCCAATG
>SHXP01000125.1 GCA_009693225.1 Limnohabitans sp.
CGTTCATGCGTCACCCCGGGCTGTTCAAACCCTAGAGCATCGCAAATATGCAAATTGAAATTCAAATCGTGGACACCCATGAAGCCCTTGAAACCCTCGTCGTTATTGGCTTGCATGCCTTTGACTAACATTTAAACCGGACACTACTGGTAGCAACTGTGTAAATTACGGGCCCCGGGCGGCCCGGGCGGCAGGCAAGTCAGCACCTGGCCATAGCGCCGGCGCAGCCGTTGCACCAGCCGCGAGCCCGCTGCGCCTTGATACGGCAGGCTGATCATGGATTTATTTTCCGGTGAAGTCACTTGCGGGTGATAATTTCACTGTTAACTCCATATTGACTTGAACCCTATTCTGCATGACTGATCAAGCTACAGCATCAAATGCCACAGTTACCGGTTGGCTTTGGTACGTCAGCTTGAGCCGTTGGCTGTTGTGGCTGGTCATCGGTTTCTGGGCGCTGATGCTGCTGGCCACCGTGGCTTTGCATTGGCTGATTGTGCCTCGCATCATCGACTGGCAACCCGAGATCGAGGCCATGGCGTCGCGGGCCTGGGGAGTAAAGGTCAGTATCGGCAGTCTCGAGGCGGAGTCTGACGGCTGGGTGCCTTCTTTTGTGTTGAGCGATTTTGTGTTGCGCGACCAGCAGGACCAGGAGGTCATGCGATTGCCCAGCGTGCGGGTCAGTTTGACGCCGGCCTCGTTATTCAGTCTGACGCTGGACCAGATTGAATTGCAGGGGCCGGAGCTCGAAGTGCGTCGCGACCCGCAAGGGCACTGGCAGGTCGCGGGCATGCGGCTGGGCGAGGGTGATAACACGGCCTTGATGGAGTGGCTGTTGCGCCAGCCGGATATTTCCATCCGCCACGGCCGCCTGCGCTGGGTGGACGACCTGTTGCAACAGCCCGAAGTGGCCCTGAATGCAGTCTCGATGCAATTGCGCAATGGTTTGCGCAGCCATGTCTGGCGCTTTGATGCGCAACCACCCGCCAGCTGGGGTCAGACTATCAGCCTCCAGGGGCAATTCAGCCGGGCCTTGCTCAACAGAAATGCCAGCGACATCTCCAGCTGGAAAGGTCGTTTTTATGCCCAGTTGCCGGGCATAGACATCAGCCGCATGTCGGTTTACCTCAAGCAGGCGACACCAGCCGAATTGCTGTCAGGTAGGGGCTGGTTGCGCGCCTGGGTCGACATTGACCAGGGGGTGTGGAACAACCAGACGCTGGATGTCGGTTTGCAGGACGTCAGGATCAGCCTGGCCAGCCATCTGGACGAGATCCATTTGCGCCAGGTGGCCGGCCGCCTGCATATGCAATCCTGGCTGGGCGGTCTCGGGCAGGAGGTACGCACAGAACAATTGCAGGTGACCCCGTTAGAAGGCCCGGCCTGGAGCAGCGGCAGAACCCGTTTTGCCTGGCGTCACGCCACCAACCCGCAAGAACCCTGGGCCGCCACCGGTGAGCTGCACATCGATGACATGCCACTGGATGTAATGACCAGAGTTGCAGCACGCATACCCATAGACGCCGGTTTGCGAACGCATCTCGGCCAGGCCAGGCCAGCGGGCAAGGTGCATTCTCTGGATGTGCAATGGTTTGATGCCGGTTCGCCCGCCTTGCATTTCAAGGCCGCAGGCAGTCTGCACGGCTTGCGCATGGAGTCTTCCGCGCCGCAGAAGACCCGGCCTTCGGCCAACTGGTGGTGGCCGGGTGTACAGGAGGCACAGGTTGATTTCGAGGTCAATGAGCAGGCCGGCAGCGCCCAGATTCAGGTTCAGGACGGCAGTGTCACCCTGGTGGATTGGCTGGAAGAGCCGCTGATTCCCTTGAAAAAATTCCAATCCAAGCTGAGCTGGAGCAAAAGCAATCAGAGCTGGCAACTGCAATTTCACGATGCCCAGGCCAGCACGGCCGACGGACAGGCGAGTTTTGATCTGCATTGGCACGAAGGCGAGCAAGCCCTGTCCCTGGGCCATCTGGACCTGCAATTGCAGGTCCAGCGTTTGCAGGCATCCAGGCTGCACCGTTACCTGCCGCAAGCCATGGATGCGCAGGCGCGGCGCTATCTGCGGGATGCGTTGACGGCCGGCTGGTTTGACAAGGCCTCTCTCAACTTCAAGGGGCCGCTGGACCGTTTCCCGTTCAGCAAAACCAATGACGGGGTTTTTGCACTACAGGCGCCGTTTCAACAGGTCAATATGCAATACGCCCCTGTTGTCGCCGGCAATGCACCGGCGCGGCGCGAACCGCTCGGCTGGCCGGGCTTGCAGCAAGCCAATGGCGAATTGCAGGTTAACCAGAGCCGCTTGCAGGTGAAGAGCTCCGGCGCACGTTTGGGCGCGCAAGGACAGGTCCAGGTAGGCCGGCTGGAGGTACTGATCAATGATCTCAGTGACATCGTGGTCGATGTGAACGCGCAGTTCAAAAGCAATCTCAGCGACGCTATGCAAGTGATGTTGAACACACCCTTGCAGGACAAAATCGGGCCCTGGATGAACCCGGTCCTGGTCAACGGCCTGTCCGAACATGATTTGCATTTGCATTTGCCGCTGTCCAATATATCTGCGCTGAAAGTGCAAGGTGTGATGAATCTTCCCGGCAATGACGTGCAACTGCAAGCCGGCCTACCACGCATGGGCAAGGTCAAAGGCGTTATCAATTACACCGAATCAGGTTTGAGTACGACCAATTTGCGCTTGCGCGTGTTCGGCGGCGACGCCCGTCTGGACGGCGGCTTGCGCTTTAACGACAGCGTCACAGAAGGCCCCTCGAGTCTGAATCTGCAAGGCAGCATCAGTGCTGAGTTCATGCGGCAAAGCACTGAATTGCCTTCATTGACCGGTCTGGCCTCACGCATGGAAGGCACTACCTCGTATGCGGCAACGCTGGGATTGCGCCAGGGCGTGCCGGAAATCACCGTGATCAGTAATTTGCAAGGCATGTCGCTGGACTTGCCTTTCCCTTTGCGCAAACCGGCTGAAGCCTCCTGGCCGATGCGCTTTGACAGCGTGTTGCTGCCCCCGGGTTCGGCCAGAAGCCCGGTATTGCTCGAGCAGATGCAACTCAAGCTGGCGCAGGTGCTCAGCGTCAGTTATGTGCGCGACCTCAGCACAGCAACGCCGACTGTGGTGCGCGGGCAGATTCAAGTCGGGCAGTCAGCGGCATGGAAGGATGCGCCAGACAACACCGTGGTGTTGCAGGTCAAGCAACCCGCCTTGAACGCGGATGAATGGCAGTCGCTGCTGTCCGCCTGGACGGAACAATACAGCAGCGTGCGTGTCAACAACCCGTCGCCCCACTCAGGCTGGGATGCCTACATGCCAAATAAAATTAACATCAGCAGCCAGGAACTGCTGTGGTTGGGCCGTACTTACAACCAGGTTCAGGTGACCGCTGACAAGCAACTCAAGCTGTGGCGGATACAAGCGCGCGCCAATGAATTTCAGGGCAATGCCGATTACCGGCTGGCGGCCGACGGTGCGGGGGCGCGTATCAGCGCTCAATTGAATTACCTGTCCATCCCGCCGGCAGTCCTTGAGGATGTGGGATCGGTCATGTCGGGGGCGCCCAAGGACATGCCTGCACTCGACATCACCATTGACAATTTTGTGCTGCGTGGTGTTGCTCTGGGCAAGGCGGAAATCGAGGGTTTTGCACGCAGCAATACCGGCGGTTCGCGTGAATGGGTACTGGGCAAACTCAATTTGAGCATGCCCGAAGCCAGTTTACAAAGCAAGGGCCTGTGGGGCGGGACGGCCAAGGGGGCCGCCAAACGCTCACAACTCGAGTTTGTCTTGCAAATCCAGGACTCCGGCGAATTGCTTGAGCGACTCGGTTTCAAGGGCGCTATTCGTAACGGCAAGGGACGCATGGTCGGGCAGATCGGCTGGCTGGGCTCGCCGTTTTCACCGGATTACAAAACCATGTCCGGCCAGTTCAATGTCAACATGGAGCGCGGTCAGTTCCTGAAGTCCGAGCCCGGTGTCGCCAGGCTGTTGGGCGTGTTGAGCCTGCAGTCACTGCCCCGGCGGCTGATGCTGGACTTCAGCGACCTGTTCAGCGAGGGTTTCATGTTTGACTTTGTGCGCGGCGATGTGCAGATTCAACAAGGCATAGCCAGCACCAATAATTTGCAGATGAAAGGCGTCAGCGCCGCGGTGCTGATGGAGGGCAAGGCTGACATCAAAAACGAAACCCAGGATATCAAGGTGGTGATCGTGCCCGAGTTGAATGCCGGAACCGCTTCGTTGGTGTATTCAGCCATCAACCCGCTGGTCGGACTCAGCACCTTTCTGGCGCAGTTTGTGTTGCGCAAGCCCTTGATGAAGTCCAGTACCCAGGAGTTGCATGTGCAGGGCACCTGGAAAGACCCCAAGGTCAGCAAAGTCGACAGCAGTACCGGTGACGCCAAGCCGGCCACGGCCAAACCCTGAGCAAACGCATGAAAGCCGCCTTGTTGCAAATGGTCTCCGGGGTGTCAATGCTGGCCAACCTGGACGCTGCCGATGATTTGCTGGCGCAGGCGGCAGCTCAAGGCGCCGAACTCGCGGTATTGCCCGAGTATTTCTGTCTGCTGGGGCAGCGCGACAGCGACAAGCTGCAAATCGCAGAAAGCTTCGGCGACGGGCCGATGCAACACCGTTTGTCACGCATGGCTGCGCAGTACGGCGTCTGGCTGGTGGCAGGCAGTCTGCCGATCGCCGTGCCCGGTGACAACAGCCGGGTACACAACACCTGTCTGGTGTTCAACCCGGGCGGCGATTGCGTGGCGCGCTACGACAAGATCCACCTGTTTCATTTCGACAATGGTGTGGAGCGCTACGACGAAGCCCGCGTGCAGCAAGCCGGTGACACACCGGTGTGTTTCGATTTATCGTCCCGCGACGGCCATAGCTGGCGCATCGGTTTGAGTATTTGCTTTGATGTGCGTTTTCCGGCGCTGTACCGGCAACTCGCCGGCATGGGCGCGCACCTCATGCTGGTGCCCAGCGCTTTCACTTACAACACAGGCTCGGCCCACTGGGAAGTGTTGATGCGCGCACGCGCCATAGACAGTCTGGTCTGGCTCGGCGCTGCTGCGCAAGGCGGTATGCATGAGAACGGCAGACGCACCTGGGGACATTCCATGTGGGTCGATCCCTGGGGCCAGGTGGTGGCTTGTCAGCCGCAGCTGCCGGGTTGCGTCGTGGCGGACCTGCACATGCAGGTATTGCACGAGCGGCGGGCCCAGTTGCCGGCCTTGTCCTCGGCAGCACAGTGAATCAGTCTTCGTCGCGCCGTTCGCCGTCTCTTCGGCCTGAGAACATGGTCCACCAGACGATCAGCATCAGGATCGCGCCCGCCAACAGGGCTTCCAGCAAAATCAGCAGCATGTTTGTTTTTCTCCGTTCAGGCATGACTGTAATCGCTGGCGCTGACGGCCTGCGGGTTGGTCTGTGTCTTGTGCTGCGCTGGGGGGTGCCGCTGTTGCTGGTGGCCTGTGCGGTCAAAGCGCCGGTCACGCAAACCCCTCCGGGGGAATCTGCCCCCGTCACACGCTCGCCGGTTGATGCCGGCGGCCAGCCGCTGCCCGCCCAGGAAAGTACTGAGACAGAGCAAAGACGGAGTCAGCTCTTGCCCGTGCCATGGAGTGACTTGCCCGGCTGGGACAAAGAATCCATGCCCGAAGCATGGACCGTATTGACTGCGAATTGCGAAAAACCCGGCCGCGTGATGGCGCCGCTTTGTCCGCAGATACGACGCCTGGCGCTGGCCGATGAGCAAGAGCAACGCCAGTGGCTGATGCAAAACCTGCAAGCGCATCGTGTGGAGTCGCTGGAAAGCGAAGCCACGGGTTTGCTGACCGCTTATTACGAACCAGTCATGGACGCGCGGAGGGTGCCAGGAAATGGTTTTTCAGTTCCCTTGTACCGCACGCCTGCGTCCCTCAAACCCGGTCAGCCCTGGTACACCCGCCAGCAAATAGACACATTGCAGGCAGCCCAGGAGGCCTTGCACGGCAGAGAAATCGCCTGGCTGGCCGATCCGGTGGACGCCGTGGTGTTGCATATTCAAGGCTCTGGGCGTTTGCGCATCATCGAGGGGGATGGCCGGGTGCACATGGTGCGGGTCGCCTATGCGGCTTCCAATGAACATTCCTACCAAAGCATAGGCCGCTGGCTGCTCGACAAGAACGAGACCAGGGATGCCACCTGGCCGGGCATCAAAGCCTGGCTGCAGCGCAACCCGCAAAAAGCACAAGCCCTGCTGTGGGTCAATCCGCGTTTTGTGTTTTTCAAGGAAGAAAGCATCACAGATGCAAACGCCGGGCCGCGCGGCGCACAAGGCCTGGCGTTGACAGCGGGCCGCTCGATTGCGGTTGATCCGCAGAGCGTGGCTTACGGCACGCCGCTGTGGCTGGTGTCGCCCGGGCCGACGCAGTTTTTGCAGCGATTGGTGGTGGCGCAGGATACCGGCAGCGCGATCACCGGCGCGGTGCGCGCTGATTTGTACATAGGTACCGGCGCCATCGCGGGAGAACTGGCCGGGCGCATGAAGCAGCCCTTGCGTTTATGGGCATTGTTGCCTAAAACGCAGTGATTCATTGAAAGGAAGCGACATGGGTTTCATCATTGTGCTGGCGACACCGGTTTTTTTGCTGGCGATTGCCTTTGAATGCTGGTGGGGCTGGCACTTGTCACGCCAAGGCCAAGCGGTGGCTCAAACCTACCGCTGGGACGACGCGATCAACAGCATCAGCCTGGGCATGGTCAGTGGTTCTGTCGCAATAAGAAATTCTGAAGAATCTTACCTACTACCAGTAGCGTATTTGCCCTATGCCAAACACCACCTGTAGCGTCCCTGAAAAACTGGAAATCCTTATTGCGACAGAACCCGCATTTGATCGCCGCCATCGGTCATGGCCTGATCGAGCGCGGCTATCGCGTGCTGTTCGTACGTACCAGCGACTTGGTGCAGCGCTTGCAAGCGGCACGTAGGGATTTGCGTTTGCCGGCGGAGTTGGCGAAGCTTGACCGCTTCGAC
>SHXP01000126.1 GCA_009693225.1 Limnohabitans sp.
GACCAATCTTGACCTCAATTTCGCGCAGCTTGGCCACAATCTGCTCGGGCTTTAATCGAACGCCTTTTGGCATAACTTAATCCTTTCGAATGATAAAAAAACAAAGCTTCTCTCACTCAAATTGGATCAGTTTTTAAACGCAGGTCAATATGCGTTGGTGATTTGCAGATCCGGGTGTGAGGCTCGCAATTCGTCCAGCGCCTTGAACACCCGCTCGCCGACGTCAACCTCGCTGGCGCCTCTGCTGCGCGTGATTTCAAAGCCGACCACAGGTTTGCCGTTCAAAAAAGCCGAGGAACGTCGCTCGGCAATCGTGTCGTTCACGCTGGCGATATCGCGCAAACGGATGCGCCCGCCCTGCCCCACGGACAGTTCCATATCGGCCAATTCGGTGGCAGAACCGACGGTGACCAGGGTACGCAAAGGCTGCTCGCTGCCGCCTAGGTCGGTGCGCCCGCCGGCACTCTCCGTCTGCACACGTTTGAGTTGGCGCGACACATCGGCTGCACTGATGCGCAAGGCTTGCATGCGCACCGGGTCCAATGCAATTTCCACCTGACGCTGCACGCCGCCGACGCGGGTCACCGAGCCGACACCTTTGACAGCCAGCAAGCGTCGCGACACGGTTTGATCGACAAACCAGCTCATGCCTTCTTCATCAAGCAGCGGCGATGAAACCGTGAAAGCCAGCACCGGCGTACCAGTGAATTCGAGTTTGCGAATCACCGGTTCAAGCATATCGGCAGGCAAATCACTGCGTATGCCCCTGACGGCAGAGCGCACTTCGTCCAGCGCTTCCTGCAAGGGTTTCTCCAGCCGGAATTCGCAAGTCACCACCACCGAGCCGTCCTGCACCTTGGTGTAGATATTTTTCAGGCCCTGCACCGACACCACAGCGTTTTCTATCTTGCGCGCGACCTCGGTCTCCATCTGCCCGGGTGCGGCGCCGGGCAAGCTGGCGTTGATAATGATGGTGGGGAATTCGATGTCCGGGAAATTCTGGATCTTCATGCTATTGAAGGCCATCACACCGGCCAGGCTCAACAACACAAACAACACCAGACCGGGAACCGGATTGCGTATCGACCAGGCGGATACATTCATGGCGCGACTTTCACAAGGTCACCCGCCGTCAGAAAACCCGCGCCGCGCACCACCACCCTGGCATCAGGCGGCAGACCCGATGTGATCTCCTGCATATCGCCCTGGCGTCTGCCCACACTGACTTTGTGCAAAGTGACCCGCTGATCGCTGCCGACCAGAAACACCTGCTGGAAACCGTCGCGCACCACCACGGATTGCTGCGGCACCAGCAAAGCGGCGCTGCTGCCGAATTCGAATTCACCGCGCACAAACATGCCGGGCTTGAGCACGCTGTTGGCTGCGGCAGGTAAGTCGACGTAGACCGTGCCGGTACGGTTTTGCGTGTCCACCACCGGCGATACCGTACGCACCAGTGCATTCACTTCGCTGCCATTGGGGCCGCTGATGCGCACTTTCTGTCCCGGCTTGATGCGAAACAACTCACTCGACACCAGTTCAGCACGCCACTCCAGACGGTTACCTCGAATCAGCCGAAACAGTTCTGTGCCAAGACCGACGACAGCACCCAGCCCTGGCTGTGCGCGAAGAAATCACACCGCTGTAGGGCGCGCGCACCAGGGTCTGTTTCATGCGCAACTCGTGCACCGCGAGATTGGCTTGCGCGGATTCAACCCGGGCTTTGGCCGTGGCTTCCGCAGTGACGTCCTTGTTGAATTGCTGCGCACTGATGACACCGCTGGGCTGCAAGGCACGGGCGCGGTCGGCATTGGCCTGCGCTTCGGCAGCCACAGCCTTGGCTTCATTCAAAGCGGCTTCGGCCTGGATCATTTCAGCGACCACGTTGTCATTGGCAAACACCGCCAGCACCTGCCCGGCGCTGACCTGGTCATCCACGTTCACACGCACCTCGGTCAAGCGCAAATCGCCGAGTTCTGCGCCGACACCGGCCTCCTGCCAGGCCCACACGCTGCCGTTGGCAGCGATTCGCTGCGACAACTGTTGCGTCTGCGCCTGAACCACAGTCACAGTCATGGCGGGTTTAGGCGCGGGAGCGGTTTTTTTGTCTGCCTGAGACCAGGCATTGAGGCTCAAGCCATGCATGATCAGAGCGCACACAAGTCGGCTGTTCTTGTGGAGTGAATGAAATGGCATAAACCTGCCTTTGAATAAATGAAAAAGAGTCACAGAACGCGCAACACGTGGGTCGGTTTAAAGCCTAGATCGGCCAGTTTGCCTTTTCGCGCGCGCGCAGCACGGGCATTATTCAGACTTCTGATTTCCAGCGTTTCGTCACGGGCTTTGCCACCGCGACCTACACCCAGAATACAAATGCTGCGCGTATAAGCGGCAGCACCTGCCAGCGTGTCCTTGTCTTCCAGATCCATCAGCATCAGACCGCGACCGCCTTTTTCCATGGCCTTGAGTTCGGTAATATCAAAAGTCAGTATGCGACCGCCGGTTGATGCACACACCACATGCGTGGCAATCGGCAGGGGCTCGGCACCGTTGCCACCGCCCACCACGGAAGGCACGCACAGGGTCTCGCCGTCCTGCAAGTTGATGAAGGCCTTGCCGCCCTTGTTGCGCGAAATCAGGTTATCGATGCAGCACACAAAACCGTAGCCGCCCGAGCCGCTGAGCAACAAAGTCATGGTCGTCGGACCGGCAAAGTAATGCACCAGCTGCGTGCCCGATTCAACATCGACCAGGGTGGCGACCGGTTGACCGTCGCCACGCGCACCGGGCAAAGCCGCCACTGGCACGGAATACACACGGCCGTTGGAGCCGAAAGCGATCAACTGATCAACAGTGCGGCATTCAAAGGTGTCGTACAAACCGTCACCGGCCTTGAACGCAAAACTGCCGGGCTCGTGGTCGTGGCCCTGGCGCGCCCGCACCCACCCTTTTTCGGACACGACCACCGTCACCGGTTCGTCAACCACCTTGACTTCGGCCACCGCTTTTTTCTCGGCCTGTACCAAGGTGCGGCGCGCGTCAGCAAACACTTTGGCATCGGCCTCAATCTCTTTGACCATCAGGCGGCGCAAAGACGTGGCGCTGCCCAGGATGTCTTCGAGCTTGCCCTGCTCTTCGCGCAACTCTTTCAATTCCTGTTCGATCTTGATGGCCTCCAGACGCGCCAGCTGGCGCAAACGGATGTCCAGAATATCGTCGGCCTGGCGTTCGCTGAGTTTGAAGCGCTCGATCAGCGCGGGCTTGGGTTCATAACTGTGGCGGATGATGCGGATCACTTCATCAATGTTGAGCAGTACCAGCTGGCGGCCTTCCAGGATGTGGATGCGCGCCAACACCTTGTCCAGACGGAATTGCGAGCGGCGTTGCACCGTGGTCTGGCGGAAACTGATCCACTCCTCGAGCATCTGGCGCATGGACTTGGGCACCGGCCTGCCGTCGAGCCCGACCATGGTAAGATTGATAGAGGACGAGCTCTCCAGACTGGTGTGCGCCAGCAGTGTGGTGATGAGTTCCTGCTGTTCGATAGTGCGGGTTTTGGGCTCGAACACCAGGCGCACAGGCGCGTCTTTGAAAGACTCGTCACGCACCAGGTCCAGCACCGACAAGACCGTGGCTTTCAATTGCGTTTGCTCAGGCGTGAGCGCTTTTTTGCCGGCCTTGACCTTGGGGTTGGTTAGCTCTTCGATTTCTTCCAGCACTTTTTGCGAGCTGACATTCGGCGGCAATTCGTTGACCACCAGTTGCCACTGACCGCGAGCCAGGTCTTCGATGACCCACCGCGCACGCACCTTGAGCGAGCCGCGCCCGGTGGCATAGGCGTCTGAAATATCGGCCGCGCTGCTGATGATCTGGCCGCCGCCGGGGTAGTCCGGGCCGGGCAGCAATTGCAGCAATTCTTCATGTGACAGCTTGGGATTTTTGATGAGTGCCACGCAGGCATCGGCCACTTCACGCAAATTGTGGCTGGGGATTTCTGTGGCCATGCCGACCGCAATACCGCTGGCGCCGTTCAACAACGCAAAAGGCAAACGCGCGGGCAACTGGCGCGGCTCTTCTGTAGAACCGTCGTAATTGGGTTGGAAGTCGACCGTGCCTTCGTCGATTTCATCAAGCAGCAAACTGGTGATGCGCGCCAGCCGAGCCTCGGTGTAACGCATGGCGGCTGCGCCGTCGCCGTCGCGCGAACCGAAATTGCCCTGACCGTCGATCAGCGGATAGCGCTGCGAAAAATCCTGGGCCATGCGCACCAGCGCGTCGTACGCCGCGCTGTCGCCGTGCGGGTGGTAGCGGCCCAGCACATCGCCGACGACGCGAGCGCTTTTGACCGGGCGTGCGCCGACGGCACCGTTGGCGCCGCCAAAGCCCAGCCCCATGCGCGACATGGCATACAGAATGCGCCGCTGCACCGGTTTCTGGCCGTCGCACACATCGGGCAAGGCGCGCCCCTTGACCACGCTGAGCGCGTATTCCAGGTAAGCGCGTTGGGCGTAATGACCCAATGCAATGCCGTCAACAGATTCGGACGCGTTCAAATCGAGTGAGGTTTGTTCAGTCATTTTTTTCAAACATCAATTTCTATGGAGTCGCCGTGTAACTCCATCAATTCACGACGCGCCGCAGCCTCGCCCTTGCCCATCAACTGGGTGATCATGCCCTCTGTCTGTGCGAAATCCAAAATACCGAGTTGCACCGGCAGCAAGCGACGCGTGTCCGGGTTGAGCGTGGTGTCCCACAGCTGCTCGGCATTCATTTCGCCTAAACCCTTGAAGCGGCTGATGCTGCATTTCTCGCGCGGCACGCCGTCCTTGGCGCTTTTGTCCAGGATGGCGGTGAGTTCGCCTTCGTCCAGCGCATACACCTTGGTCGCCGGTTTTTTTCCGCGCGCAGGCACATCCACACGAAACAACGGCGGCCTGGCCACAAACACACGGCCGGCTTCAATCAGCTTGGGAAAATGGCGGAAGAACAAGGTCAGCAGCAGCACTTGAATGTGCGAACCGTCAACATCAGCGTCGCTCAGAATGCAGACCTTGCCGTAGCGCAAGCCGGATAAATCGGGACTGTCGTTCGGGCCGTGCGGATCCACACCGATGGCCACGGCAATATCGTGCACTTCGTTGTTGGCAAACAGGCGATCGCGTTCGACCTCCCAGGTGTTGAGCACCTTGCCGCGTAATGGCAGGATAGCTTGCGACTCTTTGTCGCGACCCATTTTGGCGCTGCCCCCGGCGCTGTCGCCCTCGACCAGAAAAATCTCGTTGTGAGCCAGATCCCGGCTTTCGCAATCGGTGAGTTTGCCGGGCAACACGGCCACGCCCGAGCCCTTGCGTTTTTCCACTTTCTGACCGGCCTTCTGGCGCAACTGCGCGGCACGGATGACGAGTTCGGCGAGTTTTTTGCCGTAGTCCACGTGCTGGTTCAACCACAGATCGAGCGACGGGCGCACAAAGCTCGACACCAGCCGCACCGCGTCGCGTGAATTCAGCCTCTCTTTGATTTGACCCTGAAACTGCGGGTCCAGCACCTTGGCGCTGAGCACAAAACTGGCCCGTGCAAACACGTCTTCTGGCAACAGCTTGACACCTTTGGGCAGCAGTGCGTGCAAATCGATGAAGCTTTTCACAGCGTTGAACAAACCGTCACGCAAACCGCTTTCGTGCGTGCCGCCGGCGCGGGTGGGAATTAGGTTGACAAAGCTCTCGCGCACCGGCGAACCGACTTCAGTGAAGGCCAGACACCATTGCGCGCCCTCGCCTTCGGCAAAGCTTTCGTGTGCGCCGTCGGCAAAACCTTCGCCGTCAAACAGCGGAATGAACGGGTCGGCCTGCAAGGTTTGCATCAGATAGTCGCGCAAACCGCCCTTATAAAGCCAGGTCTGGGTTTCCTTGGCCTTTTCCTGCACCAGCGTGACGCTGACACCGGGCATGAGCACCGCCTTGCTGCGCAGCAGGTGGATGAGTTCACTCAAGGGCAGCGCGGCAGATTCAAAGTATTTAGGGTCAGGCCAGACGCGCACAAACGTGCCTTGTTTTCTGTCGCCGCTGTCGGCTTTGCGCAGTTTGAGTTTTTCAATGACATCGCCGCCCTGAAACACCAGATGAGCCGTCTGCCCTTCGCGGAATGAAGTGACTTCCATGCGCTTGGACAGCGCATTGGTGACGCTGACGCCGACGCCGTGCAGACCGCCGGAAAAGCTGTAAGCGCCGCCGCTGCCCTTGTCAAACTTGCCGCCCGCGTGCAAGCGGGTGAACACCAGCTCGATGACCGGAGCGTGTTCCTCGGGGTGCATGCCGAACGGAATGCCGCGCCCGTCGTCGTCGATGCCGATGGAGCCATCGGCAAACAGGGTGACAGTGATTTTTTTGCCGTAACCGGCCAGGGCTTCATCGGCGGCGTTGTCAATGACCTCCTGAATAATATGCAGTGGGTTGTCGGTGCGGGTGTACATGCCCGGTCGCTGTTTGACCGGTTCGAGCCCTTTGAGAACGCGTATCGAGCCCTCGGAATATTCGGATTGTTTGCTTGCCATAGATGGAGATTGTAGACAGACCGTCGATTCAATACTGGATAAATGAACAGCCTATGACAAGCGGAACTCAAAGCTAATCACTTATTCTCAAAATCGTTACAGTAAAGCCCATGCAAAATTCCCCTGACAAAACTTTGCCTTTATGGCAGGTATTGATATGCGGCGCCATCATTGTGTCAATGGCCATGGGCATACGCCATGGCTTCGGCCTGTGGATGCAACCCATGACACAGGACATGGGCTGGGGCCGTGAGGACTTTGCCACGGCCATCGGCGTGCAAAACATCAGCTGGGGACTGGTCGGTATTTTTTCCGGCATGCTTGCTGACCGCTTCGGCGCTTTCCGGGTCATGGTGGTCAGCGCCCTGCTTTACACATTTGGCTTGTGGGGCATGGCCAACGCCGTCTCGCCGGCCTGGCTGGCCTTGACCGTCGGCGTCATGGTGGGTGCAGCGCAAGCCGGCACCAC
>SHXP01000127.1 GCA_009693225.1 Limnohabitans sp.
TGAATGAGCGAAACCAAGTCAGCCCATGGCACAACCAGGTTCATCTCTTCCAAAAACTCACGCTTGCGTGTGCGCTTGGTGACCAATTCAAATCCAGTGTTGGCAAAGGTAGTTTGTTTCATCTACCTATAACGTTTGAGTCAGGCCTGTGGTTGACTTATGCAGTGACTTTTGCAGAGAATCCTTAGGAAATTCGGGTAGCGGTTGAACCCGAGGTCATGCTGTTTGACGAACCGACCAGCGCACTGGATCCGGAACTGGTGAATGAAGTCCTGCGCGTCATGCACGGACTGGCGAAGGAAGGTCGAACCATGCCGGTCGTCACGCATGAAATGGGATTCGCGCGTGAAGTTGCCAACCAATTGATTTTTTTACACCAGGGTCTGGTAGAAGAAAAAGGCGTACCTTCAGAGGTACTCCAATCCCCTAAAAGCGAACGGTTGTGCTAGTTTTTATCCGGCAACTTGAAATAAGCTGCTTAGTGACCCTCCGGCGCATGCATAAACTCATATCCGCAAGCTTTTCCAAATACTGTATTCAAGGCTTTGTAGCGTGTTCAGAAAACAGTGATCAACTCAGTGTGATCCTCTCTGAAGCACGCTTGGCGGATGGATGACATCCGGAAAATGCCGCTGAACAGGCACAAAATAGTTACGATGGTGACAGTGATCACTCAGCCTGGCAGGCGTTACGATCTGACTTTGCCGTCCACAGACAATCATTTTGCAAAAACAGCGCGACGCAGTGCCCAGAACCTGCAAGGCAATGACCGGCACAGTCCTCATCCGAATAAAAACATGACTTCATCCCCGCATTCCCCGACGATTCACCACAGCCTGAGCGGCACCCGGGCCTGATATGCCGGTCATATTCAACGCACTCTTACCGGTGATATTCATGATCGCCTGCGGTTATCTGGCCGGTAAATTCCGCTGGGTGTCTGACCAGGGGCTCAAAGACATTTCCAGGCTCGCTTTCAATCTGCTGGCCCCGGCGCTGCTGTTTCGCACTTTGGGGAAGGTGCAGTTGGACCAGCTCGATTTAAGCCCGGTGATGATGTACCACGTGCTCACCGCGCTGTGGTTCACCGGCTGGGTCATGGTCTACGGCCTGACGCAGCACGGTTGCATGCGTGCCCTGGGCGGCACCTACAGCAATGCTGTGATGATCGGCATTCCCATGGTATCGCTGGCCTACGGCCCGCAAGGTCTGATCTACATACTCACGCTGGTGTCGGTGCACGCGCTCATCATCCTTTCTTATGCCACCTTGCTGTTTGAGATTGCCAGTGCACGCGAAGCCGGACGCATGCCGGGCGGCCAGGTGCTGAGTCTGCGCACCACGGTGTGGAAAGCGGCCATGGCGGCAGTGGTTCACCCGGTGTCGATGCCGGCCTTTCTGGGGTTGATGTTTTCTCTGACGGGTCTGCAATTGCCGGAACTCATCGACAAACCGCTGGACTGGCTGGGCAGGGCGTTTGCGCCCCTGGCGCTTATCATGGTCGGGATTCAATTGCAACAGGTGCTGGGCAAAGGCCTGCCCTGGCAGGCGCAGGCTGACGGTTCAGAGCCCGCTATCATCTGGCGCGAAGTCATTCAAATGGTGGCCTTGAAAAATGTCTTTCACCCTTTGCTGATCCTGGCCGGCGGCTGGGTGCTGGGTTTGCCGCCCTTGCCGCTGACCGTGATGACGGTCACCGCCTGCATGCCGGTAGGTGCCAATTCGTATTTGTTCGCGAACCGCTACAAGGTGCGCGAGGCCGAGGTGTCGGTCAGCCTGTCTCTGTCGGTGGTATTCGCCTTGGTCAGCGTTCCTTCCATGCTGGCCTTGCAGCATGCTTTGACCGGCTGAGGACATGACGCTTTTTAATATCCTTGTGTCAATTCACTATTGACCGAAGTTATCATCAGCAAACACAGACCATGAACTCCACCAAACCGTATGAGCATCTGATCGAACACAGACTGGACCATACCGAGGTCTACAAAGGAAGCTTTCTGCATGCATTCCGCGACACAGTGACATTGCCTGACGGCAAAACAACGGTGCGCGAATATTTGAAGCATCCCTGCGCAACCATGGTGATTCCGATACGTGATGACGGTCGTCTGATCGTCGAGCGTCAATACCGATACCCTGTGCAGCAGGTCATGATCGAATTTCCTGCCGGCAAGCTTGACCCGGAAGAAAACGCCTTGGACTGCGCCAGGCGTGAGTTACGCGAAGAAACCGGTTATCAAGCCTCTGAGTGGGCCCATGCAGGTGTATTGCATTCGGGTATCAGCACATCCACAGAGTTCATTGACATCTGGTTTGCCAGGGGCTTGTCGCCCGGGACGCGTGAGTTGGATGCGGGTGAATTTCTGGATGTGTTTGACGCGAGTCTAGAGGAATTGCTGGAATGGGCGCGCCTGGGCCTACTGACCGATGCCAAAACCCTGACCGGATTGCTCTGGCTGCAAAACCACCTCAATGGTTCATGGAAGCTGGACTGGCATTCAGTGCCTCCCACACCCTGAAAGCGGCGTAGGCGTCATTGGCTGCGTAAATCAGTTGCGCCTCTGTCAGTCTTTCATTGGCCCAGTTGCTGGTGGCGGCTTTTTTGGATTTGATGAAGCGCTGTTTGAAGAGTACCGCCACGGCTCCTTTGACCCCCATGTCCTTGCGGTAACCGCGTTCGCGAAACACAGTGTTGAGTTCCAGCATATCGGCCGGATCCATGCCCAGTTTGTGGATGATGCGCTTGCGGTCATCGCCCAGACCGAATCCGGCTTTCACGATACCGGGATGTGCCAGCAACGCTGCCGCGACGGCGCGGCATTCAGGGTCGTGCAACTGGAATACCCAAGCGCATTCGGCCGTGGCGAGTTGCAGAATATGCGGCCCATCGGATACTTCGCCGACCTTGAAGGTGGGTTTGGACTCGGTATCAAAACCCCAGGCCCTGGACTGCACAAGCCGCGCCTGCGCCTGTAATGCCACGGCGCCTGAGCAAACCAGTTGTATGCGATCCGGTCCCAGACGCTCAAACGGGGGCAGCAGTGCAATGGCATCTTTGTCAGGCGTGGCGTGGCGGGTGTGCATAGCGGCCATTGTCATGCAGATTCTTGCCTTGTCAGGAACCGGGCTGATAGGATAATCTGCTTTTTTGCACAACACGCATCAGGAGAGATTGCCATGACCGTCATTTACGAAAAACGCACTTACGATGTCAGGGTCGGGGAAATGCCCGAAGTCAAACGCCTGTACAGCTCCGAAGGCTGGCCGGCGCTGAGTGCAGGCGGTCATGACAAGCACTTGATCGGCTATTTCACCAGCGATACCGGTGACTTGCACCAATTGATCCATTTCTGGAAATTTGACAGCGATGAAAACCGGCGTGCATTTTGGGCGAAGCTGTTTGCTGATAAAAAATTCATGGCCTTCACCAAACAACTGCGACCCTTGATCAACAGGCAGAACGTGCAACTCCTGGTCGCAGCCCCCTGGGGACCGCATCCTTGATGCGGTTACGATACCGCACCCGCCAAGTCCTGCAGCCTGAGCACAGCTTGTTAAAACTTGACCTGTCGCCTCACCGGTCTTTCTCATGGCTGAGACGGGGCTTGTTGTCGCTGCTGATTTGCGCCACTGTGCCCTTTTTGCAGGCCCAGACCTGGCCGGCTAAACCGGTCAAATTTATCGTGCCTTTCCCGCCTGGCGGTTCTGTGGATGCCCTGGCAAGGCTGTTTGCCTCACGCCTGAACGATAGTTTGAACCAAAGCTTTATTGTGGAAAATAAGCCGGGGGCTTCGGGTTCGGTTGGCAGCGCTGTTGTGGCAAAAAGTCCGGCTGACGGCTATACGTTTTTGTTTGTCTTTGATACGCATGCCGTCAATCCTTCGCTTCTGGTTAATTTGCCCTACGACACTTTGAAGGATTTTTCGCCAGTGGTATTGATAGGTACTGCACCGATCGCACTGGCAACCCCCGGGCAGAAACCATATCAAAAAATCGCCGATCTGGTGAGCGCAGCCAAGCTCAAACCAGGTAGCATCGCTTACGGCACGGTGGGAAACGGCAGTCTTGGCCATTTGACGATTTCTCTTGCCGAGCAGTCCGGTAATTTCAAGCTCAACCACATACCTTATAAGGGCGGGGCTCAGGTACTCTCAGATGCGCTTGGCGCTCAGATTGATCTGGCGGTGGTGTCTGTGGCTGTGCTGACACCCTACCTGAAAAGCGGCAAATTGCGTGTTCTTGCCGTCACAGGCGATAAGCGCTCCCCCTTGCTGCCTGAAGTTCCCACTTTGGCTGAGGCAGGTTTTGCCAACCAGCAGGGGCAGGCCTGGTGGGGGGTGTTTGCACCGGCACATACCCCGCGTGCAATCGTTCAGCGTTTGAACGATGAATTGAACAAATTACTCTCCGACCCTTTGCTGCGTAAGCACCTGGTCGATGGTCAGGGCATGGAGATTGTCGGCGGAACACCTGAGGTTTTGCAGAAATGGACCGACACTGAAATCAAACGCTGGGCCACGGTGGTGCGCGATAACCGTATTCAGCTGGATTGAAAATTCACTGACGGGTCAGTGTGCTGACAGGTATGAAACTGTCGCCGGATTTACGCATTTGTATCAACGGAAAACACTTTTCGTCGTCCTGGTAAATGGATACACAATCCAGGCATTGAAAGCACTCGGCGTAATCAATTTTTCCTGTCGGTTCAATCGCCTGGTATTCACACCGGTGGCGGCAGGTCTGGCAAGGCGTGCCGCAGGCTTCTCGCCTGGGAATCCAGGACCAGCTTTGCAGCACATTGACGGCCGCCAGCGCGGCGCCGAGCGGGCACAGATACCGACAGTAACCACGGTATACCAGCAGACCCAAAGTCAGACAAGCAACAGCCCAGGCGACATACGGCCAGTCGTGGACAAAGTAGTAAGTGATGGCCGTCTCAAACGGCTCGACCTTGGTCAGGTAGTCTGAATACGCAGGAGCCGCGTAAAGTGATCCCAGTATGGTGAGCAGCAAAATGTATTTCACCCATTTCAGCTTTTTATCCAGGGACTGTCGCAAACGCTTCTGGTGCAAACCAAGCCGGTTGGCCACCATGCTGATGAGTTCCTGCAAAGCACCGAAGGGACACAGCCAGCCGCAGAAGGTGCCGCGTCCCCAGACAAGCAGGGTGCCGAACACAAACACCCACAAAATGCTGCTGATGGGATCATTCAGCAGAAAGTCCAGACCGCCGCCGGAACTGATAGATGCAATGGCCGAAGTGATGTTGACGACGGTCAATTGTCCTTGCGCATACCAGCCTATGAACCCCAGCGTGAAGCACAGGTAAGCGGTGCGAACAAAAAGCAATATCCTGGCATCTGCACTCGTTCTCTTTTGCATGACCAGGCCTGTGGTCAACAAGATCAGACCGATTAACAACACGCCGATTTCGATTTGCCGGTCCAGCCAGAGTTTGACCCAATCCAGCTCCAGCCAGTTTGTGTAACGGAAATCAGTGAGCGCAGCCCGCCAGCCGTGAAACTGATGGTCGACGGCAAACAGTTTTTCTTCCGTCTTGTTCAGCACAATATTGCTGCCGTAACGCCGCTTTAAATGAAAGCTCAATTCAAATGGCTGAGACGGGTCCAAAGGCGTGGCTTTTTCTGCCAGTAAAAAATAAGCATGCGTGTCTTTCGGGTAACCGGGGACAGACATGCCTTTTTCGTAATCGATTAATTGAAGCTTGATGTCCTTGCCGTTTTGCAAAAGCGTGAAAGGCTGCGGTTCGGTGAGCCATTTGTCGCGCTTGTTCAGCAGGTCAAGGTGATCGTTAAAGGTGACCAGCAAGGCCTGTTGCGTGCGGCGCTTGTTGGTGACATAGCGCCAGCCTTCCGCGTCCAGCAGATTGCGTCCGGCCAGAGGATCGGCCAGCAATGTGGTATGAAAAACCATGCCGTCTTGATCATCTTTGAGCTGCGTTTGCAAGTCATTGACCGGTGCATTCGAGCCAGCGTAGGTGTCGCTGAGTTGCTGAACGCTCACCCGGGTCCGGGTAACCAGGTGGTTGTCTATCAATGCATCCCACTTAAGCGGTGTATAGCTGTCTGAGTGCGCACGCTTTTGTGTCGCGTTGGCCATGGCTTTGGCTGCCGCGCTGTCGGCGCTGATATTGAGCTTGGCCATGGCGACCATGGCGGCCGAGGAAAGAATGCTGCGGTTGATGGCCTTGGCGGTGACCGTGCCGTGGTGCACACCGGTGAGTTCAGCTTTATGCGCGTCGCGGTTGCCGGCCTCGTTCCAGTACAAGACTTCCACTGTGTGTTGCAGAGAAAGCTCAATGTACTGGGAGGCAAAATCCATCAGCTTGATGGTGCCGGGTTTGTTCAGAAAGAACGGTTCCTTGTGGTCAATCAAGCGGACATCTCGGTAGACACCTGAGGTGTCCATCACGACCAGGAGGTCCACCGGTTTGCCGCTGTAGCCGCGTACCGGCTCCAGATCTATGGTTTCAAAAGCATAACCTGCCAGATCAGGCTTGGCTGAAGGTGTGGCCGGGTTTTGCACAAACAGCGGGTAAGCGGGTATGTCGGTCAGTTTCTCTCCGACAATATAGCGGCCTTCCAACAGATTATGGATGTCAGTCGTGCTCAACAGACCGGCGCTTGCATCTGCCATAGACAGCAGCAGAGAGAAACAAACTAGAAAAACTTTAAACATGTTTTACCTGATTGAGTATTATGAGAACGATGTCCATAGGCATATCCAGTTGAATAAACCATTGTGCGAGGCTAGCCAATTTCAATACCAGGATGATTAAGCTTTAAGGGAGTCTGTTGCAATCAGGGTATACATCCCTCAATAGCTTTATCAGAAGAAAAAATAAGGCGATGTCCCGTTCGTAGTTGAAGGTTGAGGTTGGTGGTTGAAACCCTCAGGGCCTGGAGAATGTGGGTTCTGAGATCAACAATCGTAAAGCCAAGAAAGCCCAACCACCATGCCTAAGTCTAAGCCTAAACTCCAAGTTACCAGCAA
>SHXP01000128.1 GCA_009693225.1 Limnohabitans sp.
CCACGCCGGCAGTGTGTCCGCAGCGTCCTTTGACACCGATCACCTGATCATGGCCAAGAAAAAGGGCAAAAAGAAATCGCACAAAAAAGCCAAGTAATCATTGGTTTACTGAGACTGATTGCCGAAAGCCACCTGCGGGTGGCTTTTTCTTTGGGGCATTGAGCGGCAGATATGGCTGCGGGGCCCGCGCCTTCAGATCAAACAAGCGGTGCGCCGTTCCGGCGCTCAGGCTTGCAAATGTAATCCCCAGGCGATGCCGGCAAACACGGTCGCGCCCAGCCAGTGGTTCAGTTGGAAAGCGCGGAAACACCCCCCGCGCTCGCGCCGGAAAATCATGCCCAGGTGCCAAAGCGCCTGTACCCCGCCGATTTCTATGGCAAACCAGTGCGGCCAGCCCAGGCCGCGGTCTTTAAGCAAGACCAGCATGCCCAGCAAATACAGTGCATAAAACCCCATGACTGCCGCGACGTCGTAACGCCCCAGCGTGATGGCCGAGGTTTTCATGCCGATGCGGATATCGTCGTCACGGTCAACCATGGCGTATTCGGTGTCATAGGCCAGCACCCAGAAAAGATTGACGAACAATAAGCCCCAGGCCAGCGGCGGCACCGCCTGCCAGACCCTGGCAGGCGTCAGCGGGCCGCCGTTGACGGCGGCAAACGCCATCGGTATGCCGAAGCTGAAAGCCACGCCCAGCACCGCCTGCGGCATGGCGACAAAACGCTTGGCGTAGGGGTAGGCCAGGGTCACTGCCAGTGCGGCAAACGACCAGACTACCGCCACCGGGTTGGTGGTCAGCACCAGCCCGAAGGCACACAGGGCCAGCAACGCACCCGCGCCCAAGGCCTGGCGCACCGACAAGGCGCCCGAGGTGACCGGACGATGGGCGGTGCGCTTGACGTGTTTGTCAAAGTCACGGTCCGCCACATCGTTGATACAGCAACCGGCGCTGCGCATCAGCACCGTGCCCAGCACAAACACGCCCAGCAGATGCCAGCCCGGAAAACCGCCGGCGGCCAGCCACAGTGCGCTCAGGCTGGGCCACAGCAGCAACAGCCAGCCAGCCGGACGGTTCCAACGGATCATGTCTAGGTAGAGCATGAGTTGCCGCTTGAATGGCGGCGGGGATGTCATCGGTGTTTCTGGGTTCACGGTCATTCAGCTTTTGCAGATGTTCATGGCACAAACAGGCTTAGTCAGCAGCGCGTGATGAATCAAACCAACACGCGTCTCAGGACAAACGGGTCACGCCGGGCAACTCGCTGGCGACAATCGCATTGCGCAAGGCGGCGATGGCTTCGTAGCGGGTGAAACTGCGCCGCCAGGCCAGCACCACGCGCCGGGTCGGCGGCGCGTCCCTGCCCTCCACGATCGGCAGATAACGCACATAAGTGTCTAAAGATTTTTTGCATTTGAGCGGGGCTGTCAAGGCATCTTTGGGCACGCTGAGCCTAGGTACCACGGTCACGCCCATGCCGGCCGCCACCATGTGCTTGATGGTTTCAAGCGACGAGCCTTCAAAGCTTTTGCGTATACCCTCGGTGTGGTTGGAAAAACGCGCGAATTCGGGACAGACTTCGAGCACATGGTCGCGGAAACAATGGCCGTTGCCCAGCAGCAGCATGGTTTCGGCTTTCAATTCGGTGGCACTGATGGATTCACGCAAAGCCAGCGGGTGGCTGCTGGGGAGCGCCGCCATGAAAGGCTCGTCGTACAGGGGAGCGACCGCCAGCCCGGTATCGGGAAAAGGCTCGGCCATGATGGCGCAATCGATCTCGCCGGTGCGCAGCATCTCCAGCAATTTGACGGTGAAGTTCTCTTGCAGCATTAAGGGCATTTGCGGCGACATGTCGATGCTGTGGCGAACCAACTCGGGCAGCAGATAAGGCGCAATGGTGTAGATCACACCCAGCCTGAGCGGGCCGGCCAGCGGGTCCTTGCCGCGCTTGGCAATCTCTTTGATGTTCGCCGCCTGCTCCAGCACGCTTTGCGCCTGGCGGATGATGTCTTCGCCCAGCGGGGTGACCGCCACTTCGTTGGCGCTGCGCTCGAACAGCTTGACCTGCAATTCCTCTTCCAGGTTTTTGATGCCGACGGACAAAGTCGGTTGCGACACAAAACAGGCTTCGGCAGCGCGTCCGAAATGTTTTTCTCGCGCCACGGCAACGATGTACTTGAGTTCGGTCAGGGTCATGGTGTGTTCAGGCTTTGAGGAAGTCGGATTTTCCACCCAACCAGCGTTCCACGTGGCGTGCTGCGTTTTGCGGGTACTGATCCAGCAGCAGGGGCGCGATTTGCCTGGCCCACTGCAACAGCTCGCCGTCGGCCGTCGGATCGGCAAAGCGCAGCATGGCTGCGCCGCTCTGGCGCGAACCCAGAAACTCGCCCGGGCCGCGGATTTCGAGATCCCGGCGGGCAATCTCGAAACCGTCACCGGTCTCGGCCATGGCGCGCAAACGCGAGCGCGCGGTGTCGCTCAAACGCCCGTGTTCTCCGAGCGAATACAACAACACACAGGCCGACGCCGCCGCGCCGCGCCCGACGCGCCCGCGCAGCTGGTGCAACTGACTCAGACCGAAGCGCTCGGCGTGTTCGATCACCATCAGCGATGCGTTCGCCACATCGACACCGACCTCGATCACCGTGGTGCTGACCAGCACACCCATTTGACCTTGGACAAACAGAGACATGACGGCTTTTTTCTCGGCCTGCGGCATGCGCGAATGCAGCAGCCCGACCATCACGCCGGGCAAGGCATCGCACAAGTCCTGGTGCGTGTCGGTGGCGTTGCGCAAGTCCAGCGCCTCGCTTTCCCCAATCAAAGGACAGACCCAGTAAATCTGCCGGTCTTCCTGCAACTGGGCGCGGATGCGCTCAATCACTTCGTCGCGCCGGGTCTCGGCCACCAGTTTGGTAACGATGGGCGTGCGCCCGAGCGGCAATTCGTCAATGGTGGAGACATCCAGATCAGCGTAATAACTCATCGCAAGTGTGCGCGGAATAGGCGTTGCACTCATCATCAGCAAATGCGGTTCCTGCGCCGCGCCCGCCCCCTGAGCGCCAAGGCTGTCAGCGTCCGACAGCTTTTGCCGCAACGCCAGCCGTTGCGCCACGCCGAAGCGGTGCTGCTCATCGATAATGGCCAGACCCAGGACCTTGAAATGCACTTTGTCCTGAATGACCGCGTGTGTACCGACCACCAAGGCCGCTTCGCCGCTGGCCACCAGCGCCAGCATGGTGTCACGTTCCTTTTTTTTCTGGCTGCCGGTCAGCCAAGCGACTTGCAATCCCAGCGGTTGCAACACCGGCGCCAGCCAGCCCACGAGCTTGGCGAAATGCTGCTCGGCGAGTATTTCGGTCGGCGCCATCAAGGCGCATTGCCAGCCGGCGTCTATGCATTGCGCGGCGGCCAGCGCGGCCACCACGGTCTTGCCCGAGCCGACATCACCTTGCAGCAAGCGGTGCATGGGCACGGCGCGCGCCACATCAGCGGCGATTTCATTCACCACACGCTGCTGAGCGCCGGTCAGCTTGAACGGCAACAGAGCCAGCAACTGCGCCAGCACGCCATCCGCCCGGGTGCTTTGCGTCAGCACCGGCGCATTCAGCAACTGGCGATCATGTTTGGCCTGCCATTGCGACAACTGCTGGGCCAACAGTTCCTCGGCTTTCAGGCGTTGCCAGGCCGGGTGGCTGCGGTCTTCGAGTTCGGCGAGCGATACATCGGGTGACGGGTGGTGCAAAAACTGCAAACTTTCGCGCAAGGCCCAACTGTGCGGCGGCAGATGGTCGCGCGGAACAGTTTCGGCGAACACATCGCTTTGCAAAGCTCGCGCCAGACCGCCCTGCACCGCCTTGCGCAAATACGCTTGCGGAAGATCGGCAGTGCTCGGGTAGACCGGCGTGAGTGCAGCGGCCAATGGCGCGCCGGCCGGCTGCACCGTCGGGTGCATCATGCTGTAGCCCATGAAGCTGCCGCGCAATTCACCGCGCAAACGCACTTTGCGCCCCACCTTCAGCGCCTTTTGCATGTTCGGGTGGAAATTGAAAAAGCGCAACGTGCACATGTCTGTGCCGTCGCTGACCACCGCCTGCAACTGGCGGCGCGGTTTGAACACCACCTGGCAGCTTTGCACCACGGCTTCAAACTGCAGGGCGTCGCCGTCGCGTGCAGCGCCAAGTTTGCCCAGACGGGTTTCGTCCTCGTAACGCATCGGCAGATGCAAGGCCATGTCAACCGGGCGCAGCAAGCCCATTTTGCGCAAGGCTTTTTGCGGCATGGACAGCGGTTTGCGCTCGCTGGCTGAGGGGGATGGCGGGTCGGCGGGCATGTGTGGGCGATTGTGCCTCGTCGCCGGCTTATTTCCTGTTGATCAGGCCTTGCACCGCACAGCGGGCCGCCGCCAGATCCCAGCCTGCCCAGCCGCAGCTTTTGAAAAACACCGGTCCCTGGACAACGGCGGTGGTCGCACTGGTTGGGTAAAGAACATCCTGCAAACTCGGAAAAGACGACACCGCCAAACCGGCCTGCAGCAAATCCCCCGCTTCATGGTCGGCATCGCGCGTGTCCACCACGATGCGTCCGTGCCTTGCCATGTACACGCAGACCTTGGGTGCCCACTCAACCATGCGGGCATTGAAAGCGCCGACAGCGCAGACAAAGGCATCGTCCCTGGGCCGTGCTTGCATGGCAATCTGCTGCGCGCTGGTCGCCGTCACCACCAGACTGCATTCGGCCAGCGCTGCATCTGCGTTGTCCGCCACTTGTGCCCACAAACCGATGCGCATGGCATGTTTCACCAACGAGACTGCGCTGGCGCGGGTGCGCGAAGCCACCATCACTTCTTTCACACCCAGGCCTTGCGCAAACGCCTCCAGGTGCGAACGCCCCTGCACACCGGCACCGACGATCAGCAGCTTGCCGTGCGGATCGGGCGCCAGCTTTTGGGCCGCCAACAAAGAGACCGCGGCGGTGCGCCGCGCTGTCACAGCCGGTCCGTCGAGCAGACACAAACGCCGCCCGTCAAGCGCATCGAAAACCACCACATCACCTTGAATCGCCGGCAACTGTTGTGCCGGGTTGCCGGCGATGAAAGTTATCAGCTTGGTGATGACCAGCCGCTGGTCCGAAGCCGGCATGACAAACAGGCTGCCCCGGCCCGACAGCGTATGCACCAGCCGCGGTGGCACCGACACCGAGGGGTCGCACAGCAGGGCGGCAATGCATTCAACAAGCCGCGCATAAGGCAGAGCGTCAACCGTTTGTGCGGGGTCCAGAATCATGTGCAGTGCCCGTTTGATCGCAAAGAAGTGCCCGGCCTAGAGCGCAGGCATGCCGCCTTCATGTTCATGCCGGGGGGCTCAGGGCCCGGCCGCAGGCGGCACATCCAGCCGCACCACAATACCCTTGAGCGCCGGTGCAGGTGCCGGGTAATAGTCCATCACCATCGGGTCGTGGCCGGGAATCACATGGTCGGGCGAATCGGCGAGTTCATTGATGGTGCGGTAAGCATTGAGCATGTCGCCCAGATTGAAGGCGATGCTGAAAAAACGCTGGCAGCGTATATGTTCATAGTAATGGCTGGCATCCGACGCCAGCACCACCCAACCGCGCGCGGTATTGACTCGCACGCACTGCAGTCCGTCGGTGTGGCCGCCGACATGGTGCAACGACAGCCCCGGTGCGAGCTGATGTGTGCCCTTGTGAAAACACACCCGGTCCTTGTACACCAGCTTGACCATGGCGGCGACGTCATCGCCCTCGTAACCGTGGCGCATATAGTGGTTGCACATGTGGCGGCCGGTGGCAAAACTCATTTCGGCGTCCTGCAAATGAAAATTTGCCTTGGGAAAATCGTCAAAACCACCGACGTGGTCGTAATGCATGTGGGTCAGCACCACTTCGCGCACCTCGGCCGGGTTGACACCGATCAGCGCCAGCCCTTCGCCGGGACGGATCAAGAGTTCACGCTGACGCTTGCGCGCCATCTCCGGCAAAAAACCGGTGTCGATGACGACGGTTCTGCTGGCATTGCGCACCACCCAGACAAAATAATCCATGCGCATGGCCTCGTCATGCGGGTCGCCACCGACAAAATGGTCCCGACGTGCCCCCACGCGCGTCGCGTAGCGAATGGCAAATACTTCATATGCTTCCGGAGTCGACATGGATTCCTCATTTTTCCGCGGGTCTGATATCGGAATGTAGCTTCATCCCGGCCCGGTTGCGGCGTCGCTGTTGCAAGCCGGCCGTCCAGCCATGCGGGAAAACACAAGGGCGACGGTCTGTCTGCGGCCTTAGGATAATGTATTCACACGCATTGGCGTGTCGGGCCCGGCACTCCTATGTCAGATTCCTTTGGAGAGCGTCGTATGTCGCAGCCAGACCCGGATGTCCGGGCAATAATCAGGCTTAGGGTCCAATGGCTTTGGCAAACCGTTTCGCCCTTGGTCTGCACCGGTTCAACGCCGGCATCATCGCCACACCCTGCACTGCTCATTACGCCGATGCCGCTTTTGTGAATGGCGTGATGGGTCACGGCCAGATCCTGAATGTGGCGGCCGGCAGCTACATGACCCGCACCGGCGCCTCGCCGGGCCTGACCGCGTGAGAAGAAGAGGTCGCTGAACAAGACTACCCGGCGGCAAGTGCGTAAGCCCTGTTGCTGTTTTGCACGGCAACTGCTGGCGCAGGCCGCTCGGCTTTGGGCTTGCTCAGCTGTGCGGCTTCGGTTGTCGCTCAGCGGCTTCAAGCCCCGTTTTGTTTCTGAGTTTCACTACACGACTTAACCGGAGAAAACCATGAGTACTTACAAAAGCAGCGGCGCGATTCCACCACGCGAACCGGGCCGGCGCCCGCTCAAGCGCATCGCCACCATGGCGGGCGTCTACGGCCAGCGCAATCACACGGTACGCGACATCCGCGAGCTCAAAGGGCAGCGCACGCTGGTGGAAACACTGGCCTTCACGCCCGAGGAAGCCGCCGCCGCCG
>SHXP01000129.1 GCA_009693225.1 Limnohabitans sp.
CTTTTTTCCCACGCGATGCCGATGTTGTCTCCGATCGATTTCTTCATTTCCACAATCTGTACTTTCATGTACACCATGCGTCGCATCGTGACTTCTTCTTCGCGCACAGCGTTGTGGGTTTGCGGAAACAATTTGGCAATCGAGTCGATCCGTGACAGGTTGGCTTTGCTGGCGGTACCCGTCAGCAGCACCATGTCACCGATTCGCTCAACCTTGATGCCTGGCATGGCGCTCAGAATGCTTCCAAGGCGCTTGGTCGTGTCATCCGGATCTGTGGCCAGCACACTGACCGCGTAGTTCAGCTGTTTGCCGTCAGCCATCCAAAGCCGCAGGCTGGTGTTGCCGGCGGTTTCGGCCAGTACCACCATTTCGGTTTCAAGCACATTGGTGGTAATTATTTTTCCGTTGCCAACGGCGACCCGAACGACCTTGATAGGAAGTGGAATCGTTTTGATCTGCCCCACCACAAGTTGCAGTGGGAAAACTTCGTCAGCCGCAGCGGCAGACAGTGCGCAAGCCAGTCCGGCCAGCAAGGGCAAGAGTAAGGAGAGTCTGAATAACATCGCTAGGCGTCCTTGTGTGTTGAGTTGACTCATGGCCGCGGCTGAACATTGGCGGCGCCAGTTGGTGGCGGCATTAAGGCTTCCAGTCCGGGTGGATAGACCGCGCGAGCGGCCTCGGCCCCGGTTGCCGGCCGACGATCACCCACTGATGGCGGAAAAAGCGATGGAATATTGATGTTGACAGCGCCTGCACCGCCCTTGCCGCCGATGATGTATTCGACTGCGCTGACTTTTGGTGTGCTGCTCGTCTTGACTGCATTCACACCTGTGTTGAGCAGGGTCTTTGTGTCGATGCCAGCCAGTGACGCCGTGGTGCTGTCTTCATTGCCACGCAACACCGCCCGGATTTTTCCAACCTGTTGGGCCAATGCAATGCGGGCTGCATCTTGCGGTGTTACCTCAAACGTGAAGTTCGAGTATCGCTGCGCGTTGCCAGCGGATCCGCCATAGTCGCCCTGGTTCATAGAACTGCCGCTTTTTTTGCCGGCCCCGGGTGAGACGCTTTGACCGGTGGCCAGTACCTTGACCATTTCCAACACCAACACCGCCCGATGACCGCCATCGGGATCGTTTTTGTCTGGCACGATCAGCATCAGGTCGACCATGTTGCCGGGTTTGACCATTTGCGCCATTGAATTGATTTCATCGACTTCAATGGTGATGGCGCGTAAACCTTCTTCCAGCCCTTCGGCGAAGCCTTTGGCTTTTTCGGTCACGTCGGCCATGCGCAAAGGCCACCCTGCTTTAATCGGTCGTGTGGACTTGCCGCCCTCAATGCGCTCAAAGTCTCCGACCAGCACCATTTCTTCGGTCACCAGGTCCGCCCGAATCTCACGCTTCGTGAGGTTTTGTGTACCCAGCACCGTGCCTCTGGGGATATCCATCCCGGCGGCGACAACGTCGGTGGTGGCGCCGCCGCTGGCGCGTTTTTTGACCTCCATCTCCAATTCCTGCTCGCGTCCTTTGAGGTATTTGGACATCAGCATGGCTGCAGCCAAACCCAGCACAACAGCGAGCGCCACCAGCAGCCACATGCGGTTGATGTTTCTGAAAAAAGTGATCAGTTTCCGCATGATTAAAAAGACTCTCTAGTTAGTAAGGGCGGGATAAATCCGGCTGTCGTCATTCGCGTGTTGTCCGCTCAAAAAGGCGTGATCGTGGTGGAATAAGAAAGCGCATAAGCAAAAGCATTGTAATAAGTCTTGATGGCGTTGGCCATCTGCACCACAGCCACATCGCCGTTGTCGTCTGGCACCAGCAAAACAATTGCGGCAAAGGCACTGACCGTCATGTACTCAACGCTGGACTGACCGCGTTGTAGAAGTTGCTTTGGTGACAGATTCAAGGGCATGTTTAACCCTGTTTCGTTCAAGGTTTATCAACCAGATTGACCAGCACGCTGCTGCCGCCTTCGGTGCGCGAAATGACCATGCTGGTTTCGTTGAAACCGCGCTTGAAGGTGATGGCGTAGCCATTGCCATTGCCGCCTTTGAATTGAATCAAGTGATCACTGATGATGTGCCAGCCATCACCGCCTATCGTACGGCGGTAAAAGTCGGCGTTGGCGTTGGTGGAGAACTGGTTCATCAGCATGATGGTGCGCGCCTCTTTACCGGGGTCGCGGTGCGTCATGTCAGCGGCCACCAGACTGCCCGACATCATCGGGAAATCTTTCCCCAGCACGCGCGCCTGCTGGCTGTCCTGAATTTGACTCACCGCCAGCATGCCGGTGGTGCCGCCGGCGCCATTGCTGCGTGCCTGCACGGTGTAAAAGCACAGCTCGCGCAGCTTGGCAATCACCTGATAGCCGCCGATCGAGTATTCAATCGCGTCTTGCGGGCTTTGCGCAGAGGCCTTCCATTCACGCCGATAGCGCGCCAGAATTGCCGGCGGGTTGTCCGTGCTGTCAAAGCGCCTGATCTGCATCGGCGTGCCGTTGTGCACCACATCTGGCGCGACCCAGGTGAGCTTCAGCTCGGGCAGCGCAAATGGCGCGCAGTCCGGTTTTTTCGGTTCAGCGGCGAAGGCCGACAGAGCGCTCATCGCCAGACTAGCCAGCCAAAACTTAGATGGCATTTTTCCGCCTTTGTAAGTCGTCTATTTTCGCTTGGAAACTCGCAATGGAGGCCAGCGCCTCGGTGCTCTGCCTCATCAAGACGGTGTCATTGGCCAAGCTTAAATTCGCCGCCAACTGCTCGTCTGATTTAGTTTTCGCGAGGCGCAGATATGGCATCTTTCCTCCTTTGTAAGTCGTCTATTTTCGCTTGGAAACTCGCAATGGCGGCCAGTGCCTCGGTGCGCTGCCTCATGAAGACGGTGTCATTGGCCAAGCTTGGATTCGCCGCCAACTGCTCGTCTGATTTCTTTTTCGCCAGGCGCAGATCAGGGTCGTTGAGTTTGGCTTGCAGGTTGGCAATTTTCTGGTCTAGCCCCGCGTTGCAGGCCACATTGGCGTCATATATCGGCGTGAGGCTGGCGCCTGGTCCACGAGAACGAGCTGGACTTTGTTCGTAATTCCATGCACTATCTCCCGGGCATTTTTGTGTGTGATACGCCAACATAAACTGGCCGCCTATCTTGCCCGGGTCAAGGCTTGAGTCGCTGCGGGTGTTAGGTGTGTAAGACGCCAACATAAACCGGCTGCCTGTCTTGTCCGGGTCAGGGCTTGACCAGTAGCAGGCGTTAGCTCCAAGTTCGATTGCTCTTACACTCTCGCAGGATGTTACCGAGCTCTGTGTGTCCGTTATCGATGCATTCAAGTCTTCGATTTTTGCTTTGACGCGGTCGGCCAGCGCTACTGCACCGTCTCTTTGCTGCGCGGCTGTGGCATCGCGTCGTTCGGCGGCAGTCTGCCTAGGAGCCGGCGCCGCCGCTGGGGCCGCAGCCAAGCGGTCAGGTGGCACATAATCAGGCAAAATCT
Organism: Limnohabitans sp.; assembly: GCA_009693225.1. Lineage (GTDB taxonomy): Bacteria > Pseudomonadota > Gammaproteobacteria > Burkholderiales > Burkholderiaceae_C > Limnohabitans. Next base: position 3,484 of record SHXP01000129.1, read on the forward strand.
CGCCGCCGAGATTGAGGCTGCTCGGACTAAGCTCTTCTACAAAGGTGCCCACCACATTTTGGACAATGTTCATGACTGTTTTGACCGGGTCCCGCTGCGCCAAGCTGAGCACGGCCAGCCCTTCGGTCTGTGCCTTGACGAAGTCGGGTCCGTTGGCGCTCCAGCCATTGGCCACCAGCACTTGGCTCATGACAAAGTTGGGGGCGGTGAAGCCTGACGCAGCAGCGTTTGTCACCCGACTGATGGCAGCGGTGTTGGCCGTATTCAACTCCACCGTGGAGGTGTAGAGACTTTGCATGTCTAACTTGAATTTGGTTCCAAGGACTGTGTCAATCACATCGACGATTTTTTGAACACCACTTAAAAAAGCGTCCATCGTGCCCGGCGTCTGTGTGCGGCCCGCACCTGCGGAGTAGGTCGAGAGCATGGGGGCGCCAGCTTGGTCGTGCCAGAGCTCTTTACCATCCACGGCACTGCTCAGTGTTCTGTCGGTGCTTGTCAGGGGGCTGGTAGGCGCATGAGCAAAAAATCGCTGTTGGACTTCGCTTTGAATTTCCGTGTCCGATTTTTGACCGACTACCCAGTCTGAACTCCCGTACCAGGCCGTTCGCTCCCACGCGGCGTAGCGCGCTGCCTGAATCGTGGTCGCTTTCATGTCCATGAATTTCCCAAGCAAGGGAATCATCAAAAACAGCGGGATCAAGAAAAAGGCCGCCGCAATGGTGAACTCCGCCAGCGCCTGGCCACGCTGGCACTTGCGTGGGGCGGATGGGGCGGTTAAATGCCTTGAGCGCATACCAGTCCTATCTGGCGAGATCTAGCATGCCGGACGCAGTCGAGGAAGCGCCCGCACCAAAACTACGGAAGTCTGTCAGCCCATGCAAGATCAGCGACGCTGATTGCTCTGCAGAACTGTTGGGCAGCAAGCGCGCTTGCCAGTAAGGGCTGTACAAGCTGCCGTATTCGGCTAAGCCATCGCCGCGCGGGTAAAGGTTGGCAGGGCGCGAAAAATACGCCTCAGCTTTGGCCAACGCACGCATGCAATTGGCGGCTGAGCCGTCTCCGACGTCTAAATTGCCGCTGCCAAAGGCCGCCGTGACCCTGGGCGCATTACGCCCCACACTGCCTACGCCGCAGCCGGCCGGATCAGTGGCGCCGGCCGTGCGACCGATACCCAAATTACCGCCACCGCTTGAATTTGTGGTGACGGTTGCGCTGGTGGAAATAGTTTTGGTTTGCTTTTCAACTTCCACCACCAGCGGCGGGGAGCTCAAATTTTGATGCTCTGTGTCGGTGGCTTGCGCGATGTCTTTGACGTCCCGGTAAGTACGCAGCGCGGTGAATATTTTTGATATATCGCCGCTGTTGGGCCCAGCCGAAGCCTTACCAGAGGCATCATCACCCAACAGGCCTGACCCGCCGGACATTAAGGGCATCACAGGGATGTTGATGCAACCCCAAAATGGGATGCCGCATATGGGTATGGTTGCAATCGCCAGCATGTTGGTGGAGTCACTGGCTTCCCAGCGATGGTTCCAGCTGTCGGCTTTTCTTCCTCTCGCACCACCGGTAAGTGGATTGGTTTCTCTGTCATCGGCGAGTTTTGTGGAGCCGTCGTGAAACAGCATTTTTAGAAACCATCCCATAGGGGCATAGCCAGCCGGCCCAACCAGTAAAATTGGGTCAACCAGCATCGGCAGCCACCAGTTTTTGGACCGGTCCTTGGTGAAGTCATCCGTTGTGGCCATCACAACGCCGGACATGCGGTCTTTTTTGGGGCCGTCGAATGTTCCGTCGTCAGCGGGGTGCGTGATGGTGTCGATTTGTGTGTGTGTCCGGTAAGACCAAGACCGACCTCCCAGACTATTAGGTAGTCTGCAGATCCAATCGCTTCCAAAGCTCAACCATCCAGAGCCGCAATATCTCTCCGTAAACGAGTTATCCACTCTTTCCGATCCCCAAGGGCCGAGGGGATTACGGTCTGAGGTGAAGTTGGCCCATTGATAGGTGTTGTAGGCATAGCCCGCCACCCCCAGCAGGCTCAGGCTGGCGCTGGGGTCATTGAGCCTGATCACGTTGTAGGTATTGCCGAACCTGATGTAGTTGGTGATCGCGCTCAGGTCAAAGCCGACAGTGCCTTGCAGGATGCTGTTGAACCTGTCGTCGACGCCCAGTGTTTGGGCCACGGTCAAGGCGGTGCCGTAGTGGTAAATCTTTTCGGCGTTTGCAAAACCAATGTTGATGCCCAGCAGCAGTGGCACAAATGTTCTGGCCGCACCTTCAAAAGCCGTCTTGAGTCCTGACGACGCACCTTTGGCCACGCCATGGGATACCGACCACAGTGGATAGAGTGGGCCGCGCAACACCCACGAATAGTTACTATCAACCCGATTCGTCAGGGTATGGAACGTGTCGTAGTAATTGCGTCCCCAGGATGCCAGACCCACCAGTTGTGCGACCGCCACGTCATTGGCGATCATGCCGCGGTTAAGGTAGGCCGTAAAGTTGTAATCACGCGCTTGGGCTACGGCGGCGCTGTAGGCGGCCGCATCGGCGGTGTTTTGCAGCTTCATCTTCTCGGTGGTGAGTTGCCCCATGCTGAACATCGTCAACATGGCCAGCAACATCACCAGCGCAGCCACAGTGACAAACAGCAGGGCTTGGCCCCGCTGTTTGTCCGGACCGGACGAAAGCCCCCCTCGGTTACGGGGCATTACTTATTATTTATTCGAGTCTGTGTACGTACCCAGATTTTTCTTACCTTGTTGGGAGGCAGCTTGCGTTGCGGCTGTTTTCGCTGCAGTGACGCCGGCTGCACCGGATTGGCCTGATAGCTCTCTTGTCATCCCGGCCATTTGGCCCCGAATGGCTTCACCGAAAAAGCTGTAAACGCCAATGGCGGCGACGGCGATCAAGGCGACGATGATGATGTACTCCGTCATCCCTTGGCCAAGTTGACGATTTTGGGACGAGAAATTTTTCATGAGATACCACCCCTCAGTTATTAAAACTAGTTACAGAGCCCAATGATGATAATAGCACGCGCCCCGTTCGTACTCTTAACGCTGCGCCACAGGCGCTCCACTGAACTGCAGGCTCTTTTAGGTCCAGTTTCTGGGAGAGAATTTTAGGCAAACTGGGATAAAAGGAGGGTATCCGATGGGAGCAGCAAGGAAGCGATTTGGGGCTGAGCAGGTGGTGAACCTGTTGCTGTTGAATTTCGCCCTGAATTGACCCGCCTTTCCACAAACGCCTGACCCGCATTGAATCGTGACATCTAACTGATGATGCACGGGATACTGAACGTAAGAATGGGTCAGCGCAGGACGGAAATACGGGCCAATCCGGAACGGAAATCAACAAAGACGGGTCAATTCGAGGCAACATTCAACAACTGATCTACTGCCAGCAGTGTAAACACCGCTTTCAGCCTGCCAGTCATGCCGCAAGGAGCTAATTGCGTCTCAGTTTGCGCCAGTCCCAAGGGGG
>SHXP01000130.1 GCA_009693225.1 Limnohabitans sp.
CGTTACTGCGCCCTGGCCCAAGTACAACACCTGGTTTGATATCAACAGCAATCTGCTGGGCTATGCTCCCCTCGGTTTCTGGCTTTGCCTGGCGGGTATGCGCAGCCGTTTTTCCCGCGCCCGCGCCTGGCTGCTGGCCCTTGCCTGTTCCTGTTTGTTGTCGTTCAGCCTGGAGAGCTTGCAGACCTTTTTGCCGATGCGGGTGCCCTCCCAACTTGATTGGCTTCTGAACACGGTAGGTGGCATTGCCGGCGCAGTGCTGGCTGTCATGCTGGAGAGGCGCGGCTGGCTGTACCGGTGGTCGCAGTTCCGTCGCGATTGCCTGACGCACGATGCCGGCGGGAGTCTGGTGCTATTGGTTTTGTGGCCCCTGGCGCTTTTGTTTCCGGTGACCGTGCCCTTGGGTCTGGGCCATGTGGTGGATTTATGGCGTCGCTTCCTGCTCGAATGGCTGCCCGGACTGGAAACCCGTTTTTCCAGCGTGCTTGACTGGCTGGCGCAGCCCATGACGCCGGCATTAGAGATGGCTTGTGTGATGCTGGGCTTGATGGCGCCCGCACTGCTGACCATGGCTTTATGCCGCCGTCTGGTGCAGCGTATCAGTGCGGTGTTCGCCATGGGCTTGCTGGCTGTGTTGGCAACGGCCATGTCCGCGACCCTGACCTATGGCCCTGAACATGCTTGGTATTGGTTAACGCCGCAGTCCGGCAGCGGATTGGCGCTGGGTTTTTGCGTGTTGATGCTGATGATCAGATGGTCTGCACGTCGTTTGACGCTAGTTTTGCTGCTTGCTCAATTGCTGCTTTTGTTGCTGTTGAATATGTCGCCGGCCAGCACTTACTATGAACTGACCATGCAAACCTGGGAGCAGGACCGGTTCATCCGTTTCCATGGACTGACGTCCTGGCTCAACTGGTTATGGCCCTGGGCCTTGTTGATGTGGGCGGCATGGCGCTTGCGTCATAAAGATTTGCACACGCACCGGCTCTAAAATCAAACGATGACGCAAAACATTTATTTTCAGCACCATGTGTTTTTCTGCCTGAATCGGCGTGAAGCCGGTGAAGCCTGTTGCGCTGACCACCAGTCGCAAACCGCCTGGAAACATTGCAAAACCCGGGTCAAGCAATTGGGCCTGAATGGCCCGCAAGGTGTGCGGGTCAACCAGGCAGGCTGTCTGGACCGCTGCGCCGGCGGCCCGGTGCTGGTGGTATACCCGGAGGCGGTCTGGTACACCTATGTGGACACACAAGACATCGACGAAATCATCGAATCGCATTTGCAAAACGGCAAAGTCGTAGAGCGCTTATTGCTGCCCGATCACGTCAGCCGTTGAAGCATGGCCGCACAATCGCAGTCCTTGCTGTTGATAATGGGCGGCCGCCAGGTTCAGGCGGTGCTGGAGAAACCCCAGGGCAGTTCCCGGGGGCTGGCGGCGGTGGTGGCGCACCCGCACCCCCTGTTCGGCGGCACCATGGACAACAAAGTGGTGCAAACGCTTGCGCGAGCCTGTGTCGCTGCTGGCTGGGATTGTCTGCGTTTCAATTTTCGCGGTGTAGGCAGTTCGCAAGGCGTTTATGACGAGGGGCGCGGCGAAACCGAAGATTTGCTGGCGCTGGTGCAGCAACTGGCGCCGCAGTCGGCTGTGGTTCTGGGCGGTTTTTCATTCGGTGCATTTGTCGCTTGTCAGGCCGTGCAGACTTTGTGTCCGACAGGCAGATTGCAAAAAATCATGCTGGTGGGCACCGCCGTTAGCCATTTCCCAGCCTGCCCTTTGCTGCCCGAATCGCATGAACACAGCTTGGTGATCCATGGCGAGAGCGATGACACCGTGGCTTTGCCGGCGGTCATGGACTGGGCACGGCCACAGCAACTGCCGGTGATGGTCTTTCCGGGCACAGGGCATTTCTTTCATGGACAATTGCCCTTGTTGAAATCCTTGGCATTGCGTCACATGAGGGCTTGAACCCCCTTTCACTGCTACCTGCTACCCCATGGAAAATACGTTTTTATTTGCCGCAATCAGCCTGTTCTTCACGGCCTTCTCGCATGCCCAAACACCCCAAGCGCCGGAAATTGCTGCCCGCGCCTATTTTTTACTGGATATCACTGCCAATCAGGTGCTGGCGCAAAAAGAGGCTGACGCGCCGGTCGAGCCCGCGTCTCTCACCAAGCTGATGACGGCTTATCTGGTGTTTGATGCGCTGCGTCAGAAAAAAATCAGCATGCAGCAAACCCTCTCCGTCAGTCCCAAGGCCTGGAAGATGAAAGGCTCGCGCATGTTCATCGACCCCAAGATGCAGGTGCCGGTGGAAGACCTGCTCAAGGGCATGATCGTGCAATCGGGTAATGACGCCACCATGGCGCTGGCCGAGGGGGTCGGCGGGACCAGCAAGCATTTTGTCGAAATGATGAATGCGCAGGCCAAGGCGCTGGGCATGAACAGCACCGCTTACAAAAATCCCGAAGGACTGACTGAAACCGGTCACACCACCACAGCGCGTGACCTGGCCACGCTGGCAACCCGCCTGATGCAGGATTTCCCGTCCTATGTCGGTTACTACGCCATCAAAAAATACCGCTATCCCGGCACGCCCGCAGCCAACGACAGCAATCGTAATCTATTGCTCTTCAGAGACCCTACGGTGGACGGGTTGAAAACCGGGCACACCGATGCCGCAGGGTTTTGTCTGGTGGCCACAGCCAAACGCGATTTCCCTAACTTGCAAGGGCGCCGCCTGCTGGCCATCGTTTTCGGGGCGGTGAGCGAAAACGCCCGCGCAGAAGAAGCCCAGAAATTGTTGAACTGGGGGTATACGGCGTTTGACGCCATCAAATTGTTTGAAGCCGGCCAGGCGGTAGTGACGCCCGCCGTGGTCATGGGCCGTCAGCCGCAGGTGGGGCTGGGCAGAAACCAGGCCATTGTGGTGGCGGTACCACAGGGCCAGGCGGCCGATATCAAAACTATGGTGACCCGCCCCGAGCCTTTGATCGCACCTTTGCAAAAAAACCAGCCTATTGCCACCCTCAAAGTGCTGTTGAACCAGGCTCCGTTGGTTGAAATCCCGCTGGTGGCCCTGTCGTCGGTGGAAGAGGCCGGCTTCCTCGGGCGGACCTGGGACACACTCACCTTGCGGCTCAAGTAATGCTTTAGTATTTTTCCAAGGCCGTCAGCCCCTAAAAAAACCGATTCCCCCGTCATACTGCTATACTATGAGGCTTTTCGGAAATTTCCGGATCAATTCCTTTTAAAAGTTTAAACGCTGAAGGACGTTTTCAATGCCAACCATTAACCAACTGGTGCGTCACGGGCGCGAGGTCGAAAAGACCAAGTCCAAAAGCCCTGCGATGCAAAACTCGCCCCAGCGCCGTGGCGTTTGCACGCGTGTTTACACCACCACACCCAAAAAGCCCAACTCTGCGTTGCGGAAGGTGGCCAAGGTCCGTTTGACCAATGGCTTTGAGGTGATTTCCTACATCGGCGGCGAGGGCCACAACCTGCAAGAGCACTCAGTGGTGCTGGTGCGCGGCGGCCGCGTCAAGGATTTGCCCGGTGTGCGTTACCACATCGTGCGCGGCTCACACGACTTGCAAGGCGTGAAAGACCGCAAGCAGTCACGTTCCAAATACGGCGCCAAGCGCCCCAAGAAAGCCTGATTTTTTTCAGGTGGTTGGGTCTGCGCCTGCAAGGGCAGGCCTGACCAAGACCAGTCAGTGCGGATGCGGTGTCTGCACGGGTCAAGTAAGTGAGGTCCGTTTTGGTCCTCGCGGCTGTGCCAAAGGCCGGCCAACTGAAGCAACAAAGGAAGCAAAATGCCACGTCGTCGCGAAGTCCCGAAAAGGGAAATACTGCCTGATCCCAAATACGGCAACATCGAACTCTCCAAATTCATGAACGTGGTGATGGAAAGCGGCAAAAAAGCTGTCGCTGAACGCATTATCTACGGCGCACTTGAGAAAATTCAATCCAAGTCCGGCAAAGACCCGCTCGAGCTGTTCAGCAACGCCATCAACAACGTCAAGCCCATGGTCGAGGTGAAATCCCGCCGCGTCGGCGGTGCCAACTACCAGGTGCCGGTTGAAGTGCGCCCGGTCCGCCGCCTGGCCTTGTCCATGCGCTGGATCAAAGAAGCTGCGCGCAAGCGCGGGGAAAAGTCCATGGCCCTGCGCCTGGCCAACGAATTGCTGGAAGCCGCTGAAGGTCGTGGCGGCGCCATGAAAAAGCGTGACGAAGTTCACCGCATGGCCGAAGCCAACAAAGCTTTCTCTCACTTCCGCTTCTGACCGCAGCTGCTGCTTGCAGGCGCCGGGTTCGCACGTTCTTATGACGTGCGCTGGCGGTTTACCCGGCCTGCGACAGCACTATCTGTTGCCACAAACGACGCAGACAATTTCCTGTTTTTAATCTGATTCCCCAAGAGGTTGACCATGGCACGCAAGACTCCTATCGAGCGCTATCGCAATATCGGCATTTCTGCGCATATCGATGCAGGCAAAACCACTACCACCGAGCGTATTCTTTTTTATACCGGTGTGAACCACAAAATCGGCGAAGTGCATGATGGCGCCGCCACCATGGACTGGATGGAGCAGGAGCAGGAGCGTGGCATCACCATCACGTCTGCAGCCACCACCTGTTTCTGGAAAGGCATGGATGCCTCCTTCCAGGAGCACCGCATCAACATCATTGACACCCCCGGACACGTTGACTTCACGATTGAAGTTGAGCGCTCGATGCGTGTGCTTGACGGCGCCTGCATGGTGTATTGCGCCGTCGGCGGCGTACAGCCCCAGTCGGAAACAGTCTGGCGTCAGGCGAACAAATACAAAGTACCGTGTCTGGCCTTTGTTAACAAAATGGACCGCACCGGCGCCAATTTCTTCAAGGTCTATGACCAGATGAAACTGCGCCTCAAGGCCAATCCCGTGCCCATCGTCATCCCGATCGGCGCGGAAGAACATTTCACCGGTGTGGTTGACCTGCGCATGATGAAAGCCATCATCTGGGATGAGGCTTCTCAGGGCATGAAATTCCGCTTCGAGGAAATCCCGGCTGATCTGCTGGAAGAAGCCAAAAAATGGCGTGAGAACATGATCCAAGCCGCCGCCGAGGCGTCTGAAGAACTCATGAACAAATACCTCGAGGAAGGTGATCTGACCGAAGCTGAAATCACCCATGGTTTGCGCATTCGCACCATTGCCAGTGAAATTCAACCCATGATGTGCGGCACAGCATTTAAAAACAAAGGCGTGCAGCGTATGTTGGATGCCGTCATCGAACTCATGCCTTCGCCCATCGACATCCCGCCGGTCAAAGGCATGGATGAGGATGAAAAAGAAGTTCACCGTGAAGCCGACGACAAAGAAAAATTCTCATCACTGGCTTTCAAATTGATGACCGACCCGTTTGTAGGTCATCTGACTTTTGTTCGCGTGTATTCCGGCGTGCTTAAAAAGGGCGACACCATTTACAACCCGAGCAAGGGCAAAAAAGAACGTATCGGCCGTATCGTTCAAATGCACGCCAACAACCGCGAAGAGGTTGATGAAATTTGCGCCGGTGACATTGCTGCCTGCGTCGGTTTGAAAGATGTGACCACCGGCGAAACACTGTGTGATCCCTCCGCCATCGTCATGCTCGAGCGCATGGTCTTCCCTGAGCCTGTGATCACACAGGCAGTGGAGCCCAAGACCAAGGCTGACCAAGAAAAAATGGGTATTGCTTTGCAGCGCCTGGCGCAGGAAGACCCGTCTTTCCGCGTCAAGACCGACGAGGAATCCGGCCAAACCCTGATCGCCGGCATGGGCGAGTTGCACCTTGAAATCATTGTGGACCGCATGAAGCGAGAGTTCGGTGTAGAGGCCAACGTCGGCAAGCCCCAGGTGGCTTACCGCGAAACTATCCGCAAAACCATCGAAGACAGTGAAGGCAAATTCGTCCGTCAATCCGGGGGTAAAGGTCAATACGGTCATGTGGTGTTCAAGATCGAACCTAACGAAGCCGGCAAGGGTTTTGAATTTGTTGATGCCATCAAGGGCGGTGTAGTGCCGCGTGAGTACATACCGGCGGTTGAAAAAGGCGTGATTGAAGCCTTGACTACCGGTGTACTGGCCGGTTATCCGGTGGTTGATGTCAAAGTGACTTTGCACTTCGGCTCCTACCACGATGTCGACTCGTCCGAGATGGCGTTCAAAATGGCCGCGATCTTCGGTTTCAAGGAAGGCTTTAGAAAAGCCGGCCCCGTGATTCTGGAGCCGATGATGGCGGTTGAAGTGGAAACACCTGAAGACTACGCCGGTAACGTGATGGGCGATTTGTCTTCACGCCGAGGCATGGTTCAGGGCATGGAAGACATGGTCGGCGGCGGCAAAGCTATCAAAGCCGAAGTGCCCTTGTCCGAAATGTTCGGTTACTCGACCACCCTGCGCTCAATGTCGCAAGGCCGCGCCACCTACACCATGGAATTCAAGCACTACACCGAAGCCCCGCGCAACGTCGCCGAAGCGATTGTTGCCGCAAGGGCAAAGTAATTAAATGGGGACAGAGCAAACCGCTTGCGGTTTGCTCTGTCCCCTCTGATTCAAGTGTCTGCGACGATGCGCCGTCCTGTTACCCGTGCGGGACGAACCAGCAGTATCGTGCAGACGTAAAACCTGTACACGGGCCTGTTCTTTGGAGAAAAGACAATGGCAAAAGGCAAATTTGAGCGGACAAAACCGCACGTCAACGTGGGCACCATCGGCCACGTGGACCATGGCAAGACGACGCTGACGGCGGCGATCACGATGATTTTGTCGGCGAAGTTTGGCGGCGAAGCTAAAGCTTACGACCAGA
>SHXP01000131.1 GCA_009693225.1 Limnohabitans sp.
GCTGCGGCTGAAGCCAGGGCGCGTGCTGCCGCTGAAGCCAAAGCCGCCGCCGAAGCGCGCGCCGCCGCTCAGCCGCCGGCACTGCCCCCGCGTGCCGCGCCCAAGGAAGACCGGGTCATCTTCCCCCGTCCTGCCAGCGATAACTGAGCCGGCACGTCCGCCGGCCGGCTGCGCCGGGGATTCATCCAAGCTGGAAACTGGCGGCCTGCGATTTGGACCAATAGCTTTTAAACGGTTCAGGCAATTTGCTGAAGTTGTCTTTCAATAAGGCGCCGGCGCTCAAAGCCGGGTACATCTGTGCCAGGGTTTGTGTCTCGTTGCCGCTCAAGCGGTGTGAAAAATGGTCGGCTTTGACATCTTGAGAAGAATGCAAACCGGCGGCCTGCAACAACTCCTGCAACGACAGCAGGGTGTGCTGGTGAAAGTTTTTCACCCGCTCGGCTTTGGCCGGTACCACCAGCGCGAGTTGGCGCTGCGGGTCCTGCGTGGTGACACCGGTCGGGCAATTGCCGGTATGACAGGTTTGGGCCTGTATGCAACCCAGCGCGAACATGAAGCCGCGTGCGCTGTTGCACCAGTCCGCGCCCAAGGCAAGCGCACGCGCGATGTCAAAGCTGTTGATGATCTTGCCGCTGGCGCCCAGCTTGACATGCTCGCGCATGCCGATCCCCACCAGCGTGTTGTGCACGAGTCGTAAGCCTTCTTTCAAGGGCATGCCCATATGGTCTGAAAACTCCAGCGGTGCCGCGCCGGTGCCGCCTTCGGCGCCATCGACCACAATGAAATCGGGCAGGATGCGCGTTTCCAGCATGGCCTTGGCAATGCCGAACCATTCCCAGGGGTGACCGATACACAGCTTGAAACCGACAGGTTTGTTCAGACTGAGCTCACGCAGGCTTTGCATGAATTCCAGCAACTCGACCGGCGTGGAAAAACTGCTGTGCGCAGCCGGCGAGACGCAATCCGCGCCCAGCAGCACGCCGCGTGCTTCGGCAATCTCGGGCGTCACCTTGGCCGCGGGCAGGACACCGCCGTGGCCGGGTTTTGCGCCCTGGCTGAGCTTGATTTCAATCATCTTGACCTGCGGCTCGCGCGCTTGTCCGACAAAGCGCTCGGGGCTGAAGCGGCCCTGGTCATCGCGGCAGCCGAAATAGCCCGAGCCGATCTCCCAGATCAGATCGCCGCCGTGGATGCGGTGGTAGCGCGAGATCGAGCCCTCACCGGTGTCGTGGGCAAAGCCGCCCATCTTCGCGCCCTGATTCAAGGCCATGATGGCGTTGGCACTGAGTGCGCCGAAGCTCATGGCTGACACATTGAACAGGCTGATGTCGTAGGGCTGGCTGCAGGCGGTGTTACCCACATGTACGCGAAAGTCCGCGCTTTCTATGGTGGACGGTACCATTGAATGCGTCAGCCATTCGTAACCGGTTTCATCGACATTGAGTTGTGTGCCGAAGGGTCGTTTGTCGGATTGGCCTTTGGAGCGGGCGTACACCAGCGAGCGCTGCGCGCGGGAAAAAGGCGCGGCTTCGGATTCGTTTTCAATGAAGTACTGGCGGATCTCGGGCCTGATGAATTCCAGTAAAAAACGCATGTGCCCGAGGATGGGATAGTTGCGCAAAATCGCGTGCTGCGTTTGCAGCAAATCGTGCACGCCCACCGCACTCAGCGCTGCAAACAACAGGCAAAGCCCCCAGTCCTGGCCCGAGGCCAGCGCCAGCAGCAGGCTTATGCACAGGCCGGCAAGTGCGATGAAAAAGGTGGTGAACCTGACCGGGTAGTTGACGGGTTTGAGATCGAGCATGTCTACCTCTCCTGCTCTGACCTCAGCGGTCAGGTGGGTGTATGGCGCAATCTGGATGACAGACGCGCCTGGGCTAATGAGGATACCTCAGCGCGAAGACGTGCCATCGACAACTGGTGGTCAGAGGCACGCTGGATTTCTTTGAGGTCATACAGAATGGTCTGTCGCAGGCTGTTGAGTTCCTCTTCGATCTCAATCAGGTGCTGGCGCAATTCGCGTTGCTGCGCCATGCGCTGGCTCAGCAAGTTGACGCTGTGGGCAATCAGCTTCCACTGCTGCGCGAGTTCGTCCTTGGGCGGCTGGTTCAATTGGTCAAACAACTCGCCCAGCAAGGGATCATGCAAGACCTCGGCCGAGGAGTGACCGGCTTCAAAGCGCGCCGCTTCCAGGGCTTCTTTCAATTCACGGTCTTGCTCGGCATCCGCTGCCAGCGGATCGTCGCGGGCAAGCAAGGCCGATGGCATGGGCGAAGGCGCGGACGCAGGGGGATCACTCAGATTGTGTACGGCTGCCCAACCCATGCCAGGGTCGTATTGCTTGAGGCCTTTGAAGTTGAGGAATTTTTCGTTGGACATGGGCTAGCTGAAGGATCAGAGTTTGGCCGAATTGCCGCGGGCCAGCCGTTTCAAAAACTCTGGAATGCCCATGTTTGCCAGTGACCGTGTATTGACCACATTGTCTTTTTCTTCGGCAATTTTACGCTGGCGGTAGCGCCCGAGCACGGAGTACTGCGAGCCGCCGGGAATGGCGTCGAGCACGCTGGCCTTGGCCGGGGTCAGGGGAACGCGGTGGCTGCTGGCGTCACGTTCGGTGAGTTTGACTTTGGGTGCGCGCGGTTGCTGGCTTTGAGCCATGCGGATTTCACGCGCGGCGCATATGGCCTGGCCGAATTCCCTGAAGGATTCGCCGCCGATATCGTGGGCGTCCATCAGGTAGCCACGTTCGTACAAGTCACGCGCACTTTGCGCTTCCAGAATGGGCGGGGCCAGCATGAAGCTGACCGGGAAACGCTGTTTGGTGAACACATCCGAGTTGAGTTGTTCGTTCAGCACCCGCGTCGGGCAGACCACCAGCATGGGGCGGCTCACCGAAGCTGATTCAAACACCCAGTGATGGCGGCTGAGGAAGCCGGATGTCGCGGCGAGTTCGATTTCAGACACCGAGGTTGGCACCAGCACCATGTCAAATTCAAACATCAGCTCACCGGCCAGAGAGTCGGACCATGTCAGGTCGCAAACCAGAATATCGCATTCGCTGGCAGCGCGGCGCATCTGCAGACGGGCTTCAAAGATAGGGCGGTTGCCGCCCTGGTCCACCGGCAGGGCTAGGTGTTGTATGACGGCTCCGACTTGCGGTGCTTGGTTCAACCAGTTGCTGGAAGAACCGTGCGGATCCCAGTCAATCAACGTCACTGCCAGTCCCAGCGAACGGCTGAGATAGGCCACCAGATTGGCCGACAGCGTGCTTTTCCCCACGCCGCCCTTTTGACTGGTGACCAGAATTTTAAATGCCATTTCGTTACTCCTGAGAGAGCAGAACAGATAAACACAACGACAGCATAGTACAGAATTTAAATGAACAAAATTTAGTAAAGGGGCATGAATATTAGCTTTTTTTGCAATTCTGTCAAATTTTTTATTAAAACCTCAGTTGTTTTCATGCGACGGGGCAAGAAAGCGGGATTTGTTGCGGTGAAGCTGCGCAGTGACATGCAAAAAGGCCAAAATGGCTGTAATGGAAAAACTACGTATTGACAAATGGCTGTGGGCAGCCCGTTTCTATAAGACCCGTTCACTCGCCACCGAGGAAATCAACAAGGGCCGGATCTCGGTCAATGGCCAGGTGGTCAAGCCGTCGCGCGAACTCAAAGCCGGCGAGTTGGTCAACATGCGCCGCGAAGGCCTGACCCGCAGCGTACAGGTACTGGTACTGAGCGATATGCGCGGACCGGCGCCCAAGGCGCAACTGCTTTATGAAGAAACCGCTGACAGCCTGCAAGCCCGTGAGGCCTTTATGCAGCAACGCCGCTTCGCCCGCGAACCGGCCCTGAGTATTGAAAACGGCCGGCCGACCAAGCGCGACCGGCGCGATTTAGAACAGGCCGCTCATACCTGGGACGACCGCTGGAGAGCTTCCTTATGAGTTTGTGGGGGATGATCGGGCGGGCCCTGTGGCGCGACGCCCGTGCCGGTGAACTGCGTCTGTTGTTCGTGGCCGTATTGCTGGGCGTGGCCGCACTCAGCGCCGTGGGTTTTCTGGCCGACCGTATCGAGGGCGGTTTGCAGCGCGACGCCAGGCAATTGCTGGGCGGTGACGCGGTGCTGGTCAGCGACCACGCCTTCGGCCCCGATGTGGCGACGCAAGTCAGCCGGCTCGGCGTCAAAGCGGTGACCACGCTCAGCTTTCCCACCATGGCCCGCAGCGTTTCGGTGCAAGACGGCAACAGCCGCCTGGTGGCTCTGAAGGCGGTGACTGACGGTTACCCCTTGCGCGGTCAATTGCAGATTCTGTCGCCCCCCGCAACGCCGCCGGACAGGCCTGCGCTGGTGACATCAACGGACAATGGCACGGCCTATGACCGCCCCGCAGTGTTGACCCGCACACTGCCGCAAGCCGGCGAAGTGTGGGTCGAGCCAGCCTTGCTGGAAGCCCTGGAAATCAGACAGGGCGATCAAATCGCATTAGGTGAGCGCACGCTCCGGGTGACTGAGGTACTGGTTTCTGAGCCCGACCGGGGCGCCGGCTTCATGAATTTCGCACCCCGCGTCATGATGAACCAGGCTGACCTGGCGGCCACCCGGCTGGTGCAACCGGCCAGCCGCATCAACTGGCGCATGGCGGTGACCGGCACCCCGGCGCAAGTGGCGCAGTTAGTGGCCTGGGCGCAGGATCATGTTAAAGGGGCGGATGTGCACGGGGTTCGTCTTGAAACCCTGGAAGCCGGGCGTCCCGAAATGCGCCAGACGCTGGAGCGGGCTGAAAAATTCCTGCACCTGGTGGCACTGCTGGCGGCGCTGCTGAGCGCAGTGGCCGTGGCCTTGGCTGCGCGTTCTTTTGCCGCCTCTCATCTGGATGAATGCGCCATGTTGCGTGTGCTGGGGCAAAGCCAGCGCCATATGCTGACCGTGTATGCAGGCGAGTTTTTGCTGGCCGGTTTGTTCGCCAGCCTGTGCGGTCTGGCGGCGGGCTTCGGTCTGCACCTGGTGTTTGTGCAATTGCTGAGCGGTCTGGTCGACACAAATTTACCGGCCGCCGGCTGGGCCACGTTCTGGCAGGGACTCGGTGCCGGATTGACGCTGCTGCTCGCCTTCGGTCTACCGCCGGTGCTGCAACTGGCACAGGTGCCTGCGCTGCGCGTCATCCGTCGCGATCTGGGCCCGTTGCGAGCGGCTTCAGCCGGCGTGCTGGCGCTGGGTCTGGCGGGCTTTGCCGCTTTGTTGATGAACGCCAGCCGCGATCTGTCGCTCGGCCTGATGGTGGTCGGCGGCTTTGCCGCTGCGGTGCTGCTGTTTGCGGGCCTGGCCTGGCTAGCGGTGCAAGGCTTGCGTCTGGCGGTGGCCTGGGCGCAGGTGCCGGCCTGGTTGCGCATGGCGACCCGCCAGATCTGCGCTCGTCCGGGCTATACCGTGGTGCAAATCAGTTCGCTGTCGGTCGGTTTGCTGGCCTTGCTGTTGCTGGTGCTGCTGCGCACCGACCTGGTCGACAGCTGGCGCAACGCCACCCCGGCGGACGCGCCTAACCGCTTTGTCATCAATATCCAGCCCGGCCAGTCGCAGGCGTTTCTGAACGCGCTGCACCAGGCGGGAGTGAACAAGATGGACTGGTACCCGATGCTGCGCGCACGGCTGATTGAGGTCAACTGCAAAACCGTGCGGCCATCCGATTACACGGACGAACGCGCACAGCATCTGCTCGAGCGTGAGTTCAATGTCTCGCATACCGCGCAGGCCCCGGCGCACAACCAGATCGTGCAAGGGCGTTGGGTACCCGACGAAGCGAATGCCATCAGCATGGAAGAAGGCATTGCCAAAACACTGAAACTCAAGCTCGGCGACGAACTGCGGTTCGAGATTGCCGGCCAGGGCATGAATGCACGCATCACTTCGCTGCGGCGGGTCGACTGGACCTCGATGCGTGCCAATTTCTTTGCCATTTACCCGTTGGCGCAGATGCCGGATTTGCCCATGACTTATATCGCCGCCTACCGCGCACCGGCGCGCCGGGGCTTTGACAACGAGCTGGTCAACCGCTTTCCGAATGTCACCAATGTGGACATGGGTGCCACTCTCAATCAGGTGCAAAAAGTGCTGTCGCAAGTGATCAGTGCGGTCGAGTTTTTGTTCGCTTTCACGCTCGCCGCCGGGCTGGTTGTGCTGTTTGCCACGGTGAGTGCGACCCGCGAGGAACGCGCACGCGAATACGCGGTACTGCGTGCGCTCGGTGCCGGGAACCGATTGCTGCGTCAGGTGCAAACCGCCGAGTTGCTGGGCGTCGGTGCCTTGTCCGGCGCATTGGCCGCGCTGGTGGCCATGTTGATGGGCTGGGCGCTGGCGTATTACGTGTTCGAGTTCCACTGGCGCGCTTCGCCGTGGGTGCTGTTGACCGGTGTTGCCGCTGGCGCCATGCTGGCCTGGGGAGCGGGCTGGTGGGGTTTGCGCGAGGTATTGCTCCGCCCGGTGGTACAGACCCTCAGGATGGTGGCAGACTGAATCTGGCTGTGCAAGCGTTAATCAGCTTGTTAGACAGGCTGCGGCGTGTTAACTTGAAGCGAACAAGACTGCTGTCAGCCGCTTGTTGCAGTTTTCCCGGATACAGTTTTCGGGCGAATGTTTTCATCAGACACACCTAACCTCTCCCCACCATCACTCAGGGGAAAACATGAAAACCTTATTCATTGTCTGTGTTGTGACTGCCGGCCAGTTCGCTGTTTCAGCCCTCGCTCAGGAAAAAGATACGCGGGCCGGCAACTGCG
>SHXP01000132.1 GCA_009693225.1 Limnohabitans sp.
CAAGCGGGGGCGGCGCCATGATCGTGGACAAGTACGGCGCCAAGGAGGGACTCCCAGTTGCGCTTTGCTCCAGCGGGACTGCGTTCAGAAAAGACAGCATTGAAAAGAAAACAGGAATAGAATTCAAAAACTGGGGCAGCGCCGACCAGTTGCATGAAACCTGAGTGCAGCTTAAACTGGCATCAAGTTTGTCTTGCTCTTGGGGTCCACTTTAAACTGGTTTTTGTAGCAAGGGTATAAACAGTTTAAAAAACTACATTTGATTCAATAATCTGGTGACGCAGTGCCAAATGAACCAGACCCGCAAGCGTATCTATTTTGAGGTTTTCTCTGATTTTTGTCTGAAGGTTATAGATGCTTTTATCATTCAAATTCATGACCTTGGCACAGTAGCTGATGGTTTTTCCTTGCGCCAGCAATCTGAATAACTCGAGTTCCCGCAAGCTGAGTGATGAAACTCGTTCAAGCTCTTCGTGCAATAACGTATGGCTGCAATTTGAATTGATGTTTGCATCAATAAACTCTTCGCCCATGTTTACCGCGTGAATGGCCAGCAGCAGTTTTTCGGGCGACACATTTTTTGACACGAAAGACTTGGCTCCCACCTCCAGCGCCTTGCGCTTGACCACCGGGGTGCCGTACATAGAACATATCAGTATTTTGGCGGCGGTATCGCGCAGCAGCATTTCTTGCAACAAACTCAGACCGGTGACGCCTGGCATCGACAAGTCGAGTACCGTGATATCCGGTTTGTAGACCACGAAAGCGAGGTACGCCGAATCAGCTTCACTCGCCTCTGCCACCACTTCGACGGCAGAGTTGGTTTCAAGAAGGCGCTTATAGCCTGGTCGCGCCACTGGATGGTCATCTACCAATAAAACGCGGATCATCTGAAAATATGGGCCTAGGTTGCAGTGAAATGCATAGTGTTTGCAAGTGGTGTATGTTGAATCAAACACACAAAAGGGAATTTTTCCCGCACTTAAAACGGGGGAAACCATAGGGCTTATCTTTTTTGAGGTTAATTCTCCCAGTTTCAAAGTTTTTTACCGATTAGAATCCGGTTCAGCCGGCGATCAGAAAATACATATAAACAGCCATGCTGTCCATGGTGATCGCGGCGCAGTCGATGGCGTCTGTATGGTTTTGAGTTGCGGTTGCTTGAGCTTTAAGCAGTCAACCAGTCAGTCAAAGGGAATGTCTGAGATTTAGACTTCGGCTTTTTTATGGGGTTGCTTTAACAAAAACTCAATGCTCTGTTTGAGCGTGTCCGTTTCGATCAGCGGACAGATTCTGCGATGCACATCAATGACTGGATTTTTTTTGCTCAAACATCTGCAAACAAGACAGTCGCACAAAACTGCGCTGTTGCTCGCTCACTACGTCTTCATACACAGCAAAGCTGATTCGATTCACAAAAAATCACGACTAAATAACATGTCGTTGTCAGATGATGCACGCAAGCACGGCCGGTGCACGGTAAGTTTGCAGAATTAACCTGAATGGACTCAGAACGGAATATCGTCATCCATGTCATCAAACCCGGACTTGGCGGCTGCCGGGGCTTTGGCCACTGCCGGTGTTGCTGCGCGCGGTGCGCTGCGTGCGCCGCCGTCTTCACCTGCGGGGGCGCCCATGCCTTCGCGCCCGCCGAGCAATTGCAACTCGGTGGCAATGATGTCCACGGTGTTCTTTTCCACGCCGGTGGTTTTGTCGGTGTAGACGCCGTACTTCAAGCGGCCTTCGACATAGATGGGTCGGCCTTTTTTGACGTATTCACCGGCGATTTCAGCCAGCCGGTCATAAAACGTGACCCGGTGCCACTGCGTGTCTTCCACGGTTTCGCCGCTGTTTTTGTCTTTGCGCTTGGTGCTGGTGGCGATGGAAACATTGGCCACGGCCTGGCCGCTGGGCAAATAACGCACTTCGGGGTCGCGGCCGCAATTGCCGAGCAGTATGACTTTGTTGACGGATGCCATGGTGTTCCTCTTGATGTGACAGTGAATAAGTGGTGCCTTTTGCCGGATTATGCGGCTTGGGGCGTTGCGGTTTCAGTGACCTGTGCCCTGTGAATCTGGTGCGCTGCGCACATAGCGGGTGCCCCAGGCGACCACCAGCCAGACCAGCATCAGCAGCCCGCTGGCCAGGAAAACCCCGTACGCGCCGCCGCGTTTGACCAGCCAGCCGCCGAAAGCACCGCCGGCAAAAATGCCCAGCGACTGCAAGGTGTTGTACACGCCCAGCGCAGCACCGCGTGAGCCTGCCGGCGCCAGCCGCGAGGCCAGGCTGGGTTGGCTGGCCTCCAGCACGTTAAAGCCGCAGAAGAACAGAAAGAGCAACACCGCCAGCAACCACAGCTGCGGCTCACCGGCCCAGGCCATACAGCCCCAGGCTGCCTGCACCGCCAGGACCAGCACGATACAGCTCAAAAACAACGGCCGCAAATAGCCTTTGCGTTCCAGCGGAAACAGCGTCATGCCCATGAAAACAAAGGACAGCAAGACCGCCGGCAAATACACATAACCGTGGTCGGTGCTGGCTACCCCAGCCTGCACCAGGAGCGCCGGAATCGCCACCCAGGAGGCGAGTTGCACCGCGTACAAGGCGAACACGCCGAAATTCAAGCGGATCAAATCCGGGTGCACCAGCAGGCCCCACAGGCTGTGCGCCGACTTGGTGTTTTTCTGCAAAGGCATTTCAACCGGCGTCCACCAGCGAACAATGGCCATGCCGCCGACAGCCAGCAGCAGCGTTACGCCGAAAATCGCCGACAAACCGCCCCATCCGGAGAGCACCGGCCCCAGCAGCAGCGACAGGGCGAACATCAGACCGATGCTGCCGCCGACCAGGGCCATGCCCTTGGTGCGCACCGAGTCACGCGTCTGGTCGGCCAGCAAAGCGGTGACCGCGGCTGAAATGGCGCCGCCGCCTTGCAGCGCCCGGCCCCAGGCCAAACCGCTGACGCTGGTGGCCATGGCGCCGACGACGCTGCCCAGCGCCAGCAATGCCAGTCCCAGATAAATCACGCGTTTGCGGCCCCAGCGGTCGGCCGCCAGCCCGAACGGGATTTGCAGCGCCGCCTGTACCAGACCGTAGATGCCCATGGCAAAGCCGACCGAGGAAGCGTCCTGGCCGCCGTCGTAGTGGCGCGCCTCGATCATGAACACCGGCAGCACCATGAACAGGCCGAGCATGCGCAACGCGTAAATGCTCGAGAGGGAGAACACCGAGCGTTTTTCATCCGCTGTCATGCGTGCGGCGGCGTCATCAGAAGAAGGAATGTGGGACAAGAGCGAAGCACCTGTGAATAAACCAAAGTAAACAACACACATTGTCGCCCATGGGCGGACCGTATCATGCAGCGCATGGCCAAAGAAAAAACCCTGTTCAGTTGCAGCGAGTGCGGCGGCACCAGCCCCAAATGGCTGGGCAAATGCCCGCACTGCGAGGCCTGGAACACCCTGGTCGAGAGCCGGGTCAGCGACAACGGCGTCAGCAAAAACCGTTACAGCGAACGCGCAGGACTCGCGCCCGCCTCTACGGTGATGGCGCTCAGCGACATCGAGGCGCAAGAAGTCGACCGCACATCGACCGGCCAGGATGAGCTAGACCGGGTGCTGGGCGGCGGCATGGTCGAGGGCGGGGTGGTGCTGATCGGCGGCGACCCGGGCATCGGCAAATCGACTTTGTTGTTGCAGGCGCTCGACGGCTTGCAGCGCAGCGGCCAGCGCACGCTGTATGTCACCGGCGAAGAATCCGGCGCCCAAGTCGCTTTGCGCGCGCGTCGTTTAGGTCTGGACAACAGCCGGGTGAATGTGTTGGCCGAAACCCAGCTGGAAAAAATCATCAGTACCTTGCAGGCGCAGGCGCCGCATATCGCGGTGATTGACTCAATTCAAACCGTGTACTCGGACCAACTCACCAGCGCGCCGGGTTCGGTGGCACAAGTGCGTGAATGCGCCGCGCATTTGACGCGCCTGGCCAAGTCCAGCGGCACCGCCATCGTGTTGGTCGGCCATGTCACCAAAGAAGGCGCGCTCGCCGGGCCGCGCGTGCTCGAGCACATGGTCGACACGGTGCTGTACTTTGAAGGCGACACGCACTCCAGCTTCCGGCTGGTGCGCGCCATCAAAAACCGCTTCGGCGCGGTCAACGAGATCGGCGTCTTCGCCATGACCGAAAAAGGCCTCAAAGGCGTCAGCAACCCGAGCGCCATTTTTTTGAGTCAACACGCTGAACCGGTGCCCGGCAGCTGCGTCATGGTCACGCTGGAAGGCACACGCCCGCTGCTGGTGGAGATACAGGCATTGGTCGACAGCGGCGGGCCGTCGCCGCGTCGCTTGTCGGTCGGGCTGGACCGCGACCGCCTGGCCATGTTGCTGGCGGTGTTGCACCGTCACGCCGGGGTGGCTTGCATGGACCAGGACGTGTTTGTCAACGCCGTCGGCGGTGTGCGCATCAGCGAACCGGCGGCCGACTTGGCGGTGTTGCTTGCCATACAAAGCAGCTTGCGCGGCAAGTCGCTGCCCAAGGGGTTTCTGGCGTTCGGTGAAATCGGCCTGGCCGGTGAAGTACGGCCGGCGCCGCGCGGCCAAGAGCGATTGAAAGAAGCCGCCAAACTGGGCTTCAGCGTGGCCTTGATCCCCAAGGCGAATGCGCCGAAAAAACCCATAGAGGGCATGACGGTGCATGCGGTCGAGCGGATCGATCAGGCGATCGCGGTGTTGCGTCAGTTGGATTGAATAGCTCAAAGCGGTTATTTACCGCCTCGTATGCGTCAAAATGGGCGCATGAACTGGCGCACTATTTTGTTACCCGTCGGCCTGGCCGGCCTGTTGTACCTGTCCTTCCGCGCCTTCAGCTGGTGGGGCTTTTCGCTGACTTCAAGCGGCATCATTTTCTGGGTATTGCAGCATGTCACAAGGCTGATGAAAACCATGGAAAGTGCCGCCGAGCGGCCCGTGGGCACCCTGGACAACGCCGTCATGTTCCATGCGCTATTGCACAAAGGCCAGCGTTTACTCAAAGTCATAGGGCTGGCGCGCAGCCTGGGCAAATTGCAGACCGGCTAAGGCGTGCAACCTGAAATATTCGCCTGGCAGGACGAGGCGGGTGACCGGGTCGAATGCACATTTCAAGAGGGGCGTTTGGCCCACTGGGACTTGCAAAGATCGCCGCAAGCGCTTGCGGGCTCTGACGGGACGTAAAATTGCCCACTTTTAACGGCTGAATTGCCCCCGAAAGGATTTCCATGAGCGCCCTGCCTCCCCCCATGCACGACCGAGACGGCAAGATCTGGATGGACGGCGAGCTGGTCGATTGGCGCGACGCGAAAATCCACGTGCTGTCACACACCTTGCATTACGGTTGCGGCGCCTTTGAAGGTGTGCGTGCTTATGACACGGTCAACGGCACCGCCATCTTCCGTTTGCAGGAGCACACCACGCGGCTGTTTAACAGCGCGAAAATCCTGCGCATGAAAATCCCGTTCACGCAGGAAGAGGTGAACGAGGTGCTGCGCACCGTGGTGCACGAAAACAAATTGAAAAGCGGCTATATCCGGCCCTTGACCTGGATCGGCTCACAAAAGCTGGGCGTCAGCCCCAAGGGCAACCGCATACACCTGATGGTGGCGGCCTGGACCTGGGGCGCTTACCTGGGCGACGACGGCATGAAGCGCGGCATCCGCGTCAAGACCAGCAGCTATACACGCCACCATGTGAACATCACCATGACGCAGGCCAAGGCGGTCAGCAATTACACCAACTCTATTCTGGCGAACATGGAAGCGTTGGACGACGGCTACGACGAAGCCTTGTTGCTCGATGCGTCCGGCTTTGTCTCGGAGGGCGCCGGTGAAAACCTGTTCATCACCAAAGGCGGTGTTATTTACACCCCCGATTTGTCCGCCGGCGCCTTGAACGGCATCACCCGCAACACGGTCTTCCATATCGCCAAGGATCTGGGTCTGGAAATCGTGCAAAAACGCATCACGCGCGACGAGGTGTATATTGCCGACGAGGCCTTCTTCACCGGCACCGCCGCCGAGATCACGCCGATTCGCGAACTCGACCGCATCGAGATCGGCATCGGCAGCCGCGGCCCGGTCACTGAAAAAATCCAGAGAGCGTTCTTTGACATCGTCAACGGCCGTAACCCGAAATACGCACACTGGCTGACGGCGGTGTGATGACACAGGCTGACCACTTGAACACCCCGCTGCGCACCATCGAACTCAAGGCCGCCGACTTGAACAGCCACGGCGGGGTGTTTTGCCCCAGCCCTCTAGCGCAGATGAAAACCTGGAACACCCATCCCAAGGTTTTTCTGGATTTGGCCCGCACCGGTCAGGCCAAGTGCCCTTACTGCTCCACGGTTTACCGCTTGAAAGACGGTGAACATGTGCACGCCCATTAACAGCCGGCGCCTGCCAACGGGCAAGCCATGACACGCAGCTTGTTTATTGCCCCGCAGTGGATCGGTGACGCGGTCATGACCGAGCCGCTGCTGCGCGAACTGCATCGGCGCAGCGAGCGCATCACGGTGGCGGCCTTGCCTTGGGTGGCGCCTGTTTATCAGCACATGGCGTCTGTCGAAGAGGTGGTT
>SHXP01000133.1 GCA_009693225.1 Limnohabitans sp.
GAAGCCTTTGAAGGCCCGCTGGATTTGCTACTCTACCTGATCCGCAAACAAAATTTCAACATCCTCGACATTCCCATGGCAGGTCTGACCCGCCAGTATCTCAGCTATGTTGAGGAAATCCGCAAGACCAACCTGGAACTCGCCGCCGAATATTTGCTGATGGCGGCCATGCTGATTGAAATTAAGTCACGCATGCTGCTGCCGCCCAAGAAAGTCGCCGAAGGCGCAGAACCCGAAGACCCGCGCGCCGAACTGGTGCGCCGTCTGCTTGAATATGAACAGCTGAAACTGGCGGCCGCACGCCTGAACGAAGCGCCGCAGCTGGGGCGGGATTTTTTGCGCGCCCAGGTCTATATCGAACAATCCCTGCAACCGCGTTTTCCGCACGTGGCCGCGCCCGATTTGCAGGCCGCCTGGGCTGACATACTGCGCCGCGCCAAGCTGGTTCAACACCACAAGATCAGCCGCCAGAAGTTGTCGGTGCGCGAGCACATGAGCCTGGTACTCAAAAAATTGCAAGGCCAGCGTTTTGTCGAATTTGAAAACCTGTTTGACCCCGCACTCGGTGTGCCGGTGATGCTGGTGACATTCATTGCGCTGCTGGAACTTGCCAAGGAAATGCTGGTCGACATCACTCAGGCTGTAGCCTTTGCACCCATCTATGTGCGTCTGGCTTATGCCCCAGCGGATTAACCCCACAAAGGAGATTGCACCATGAGCGTACAACCCTCAGCCCCCGAAGCCGGTAAACGACCGGCCATGACCATGCACAGCCTGATGAAAATGCTGGCTGACGGAGAAAAAATCACCATGCTAACCGCCTACGATGCCACATTTGCGGCCGTTGCCGATCTGGCCGGTGTGGAAATCATTCTGGTCGGGGATTCGCTGGGCATGGTGTGCCAGGGCCATCACAGCACCTTGCCGGTGACCCTGGAAGCAATGCGTTACCACACCGAATGCGTGGCGCGCGGTCTGCAAAAACAAAACGGCCGCCCCATCATCCTGGGCGATATGCCGTTTGCCAGCTATGCCACGCCTGAACAGGCGTTCCAAAGCGCATCCGAGCTGATGAAGGCCGGCGCCCACATGGTCAAGCTCGAAGGCGGCGCCTGGCTGGCCCCGACCGTTGAGTTTCTGGTCACACGCGGCATTCCCGTGTGCGGCCACCTTGGCCTGACGCCGCAAAGCGTGAACACGCTGGGCGGCTACCGGGTGCAAGGCCGCACCGACAGCGCGGCGCAGCAACTCATGAACGATGCCTTGCAATTGCAAAACGCCGGTGCCCAGGCGCTGGTGCTGGAGATGGTGCCTGCGGTGCTGTCGGGCGAAATCACCCGCGCCCTCAACACCTGCGCCACCATCGGCATCGGTGCCGGTGTCGATACCGCCGGTCAGATACTGGTGCTGCACGACATGCTGGGTGTGACCCCGGACAAGGTGCCGAAATTTGCATATAACTTCATGACCGAGTCCGGCACTGTACTAGGCGCCATGCAGGCCTTTGTCAAATCGGTCAAGGAAAAGCGCTTTCCGGTCAACGAGCTGCACGCCTGGTAAACACAACCATGTTCATTGCCCGCACGGTGGCGGAGTTGCGCCAGCACCTGTCAGCTTTTAAAAAGCCGGCCTTTGTGCCCACCATGGGCAATCTGCACGAGGGACACCTGAGCCTGATGCGCATGGGCAAGCAACTCGGAGACGTCAGCGTCGCCAGCATTTTTGTCAACCGCTTGCAGTTTTTGCCCGGCGAGGACTTTGCCAGCTACCCGCGCACCTTCGACAGCGACTGCGACAAATTGCGCAGCGTCGGCTGTGATGTACTGTTTGCGCCTGATGAGGCCGAGTTGTACCCGCAAGCGCAAAGCTTCAAGGTGATGCCCGACCCGGCCTTGGCAGATATTCTGGAAGGCCAGTTCAGGTCCGGTTTTTTCACCGGCGTGTGCACCGTGGTTTTGAAACTCTTTCATTGCGTGTTCGCCCACAGCGGCGGCTTGGCCGTGTTCGGGCAAAAAGATTTTCAGCAATTTCTGATACTGCGCCACATGATGACGCAACTGGCCATGCCGGTCGACATTGTCACCGGTGCCACCACGCGCGCCTCTGATGGTCTGGCGCTGAGTTCACGCAACGGCTATCTGAGCGCTGACGAACGCGCCGAGGCGGTACAGCTGTCCATGGCCTTGTACAAGCTGGCGCAAGCGGCCCGCGCCGGGCTTGCCGGCGGCAACTTCGATGTGGCCGCCGCCGAGGCCTCGGCCATGGCAACTTTGCGCGACAGGGGCTGGCAACCTGACTACATCACCTTGCGACGCCAATCAGATTTGTCACCCGTGACTGCGGCGAACACAAAGCCGCTGGTGGTGCTGGGCGCAGCGCGTTTGGGGCGGACTCGGTTGATTGATAACCTGGAAGTTTGAGCTCCTGCGCAAGGCCCTGGAGTCTAGGCTTACTCACCCTTTGCGCCGCGTCCCATGAGCATCGCCACCGCTTGCTGCGGAGTCACTTCCCCTTGCAACACGGCAACCACCGCAGACGCAATAGGCATGTCCACGCCCAGCAGTGCCGCGCGATGCACCACCGTGCGGGCGCTGTAAACGCCTTCGGCCACATGGCCCAGTGACTGCAACACTTGCGCCAGCGAGCGGCCTTGCGCCAAAGCCATGCCGACCTGGCGGTTGCGCGATAAATCCCCAGTTGCTGTCAGCACCAGGTCACCCAATCCGCTCAGGCCCATGAAAGTTTCCGGTCTTGCGCCAAGCGCGATGCCCAGACGCGTCATCTCGGCCAGGCCACGGGTGATGAGCGCGGCGCGCGCGTTCAAACCCAGCTGCAAACCATCGCACAAACCGTTGGCGATGGCCAATACATTTTTCACAGCCCCGCCGGTTTCGACGCCGACCACATCTTCGTTGACATAAACGCGTAAATTGTCAGCGTGAAAAGCCTGTACCAAAGCCTGTCTGACCGGGTCATGGCGGCTGGCCGCCACCAGCGCTGTGGGCTGCCCGGACGCCACTTCCTGCGCAAAACTCGGACCGCTCAACACGCCGGCGATCATGGCCGGCGCCACCTGGGCTTGCACCTCGTGGGCCATCAGGCCGTAAGCATTCCTTGTGTGTTCGACCGCTTCAAAACCCTTGCATAACCAGGCCAGCGGTGTGGCTTGAATCCAGGGGCTGACCTCGTTCAACAACTGTCGCAGCGCCGCCATGGGCACCGCCAGCACCACCAGATCGGCGTGTTGTATCAGTCCGGGTAAAGGCGCGTGGCTGGGCGTCAAGCCATCGGGCAGGAGTTGCCCTGGTAAATACCTTGAATTCAGACGCTGCGCCAGCATCAGCTGTGCGTGCCCGGCATCGCGGGCCCACAAAGTGACTGCATGACGCTGGCTGGACTCTACGGCCAGAGCGGTGCCCCAGGCACCTGCGCCCAGAATCAGCAGGTTCACTGCAGTTGCTGCTCGGCTTTCATGCGCTGTTGCTGGTCGTACATGGCCTGGAAGTTGATTTCAGCCATGTGCACCGGCGGAAAGCCTGCGCGTTGAATGACGTCGGCCACGTTGCTGCGCAAATAGGGATAAATGATTTGCGGGCAGGCAATGCCCATGATGGGCTGCATCTGGCCGTCAGGCATAAGACGGATTTCGAAAATACCGGCCTGCTTGGCTTCCACCAGAAACATGGTTTGCTCGTTGACCTTGGCCGTGACGGTAGCGGTGACGATGATTTCAAACACGCCCTCGCCGACCTGCTCGGAGCCCAGACCGATTTGTATATCGACCGCAGGTTGGTCCTGGGACAACAAAATGCCGGGCGAATTGGGTTGCTCCAGCGACAAGTCTTTCAGGTACATGCGCTGAATCAGAAAAATAGGTTCGAGTGTGTCTGCCATGGGTTGTCCTGAAATGAAACCCGCCGGGCCTGACTAGCCGCAGCGGGTGGAATGAATTGAGAAGATTATCTCAGTTTGCCTGAAGCAATGGCATCAGGCCGCCGCTGCTGTCAAGCGCCATCAAATCATCGCAACCGCCGACATGATGGTCGCCGATGAAAATCTGCGGCACGGTACGCCGCCCGGTCAGGTTCACCATGTAATCGCGCTGCTCGGGTGACAGGTCAACACGCACTTCTTCAATATGCTCGACACCGCGAGCCTTGAGAAATTGCTTGGCCCTCACACAATAGGGGCAAACTGCGGTGGTGTATATCTTGACAAGTGACATGGCGTGCTTGGTGAAGTGAAAGTGTTCAGGCTTTTTCCAGCGGCAGGTTGGCTTCCTGCCAGATTCTCAGGCCGCCGCCCAGGCTGTGCACGTTTTCATAGCCGAGTTGCTGGGCAATGCGCTGGGCTTTTTGCGAGCGAAAGCCGCTGGCACACACCAGAATTAGCGGGCGTTTTTTGTCAGAGACGGTTTTGGTCAGGTCTGATGGAATGTTTTCCATCGCGACATGGCGGGCACCGATCAGATGACCGGCGGCGAATTCTTCAGCGCTGCGAAGATCCACCACATTGGCTTTTTCGCGATTAATCATCAAAACAGCCTGGGTGGGCGAGATGCCGGGCGCGCCCATGGCCTGCAGGTTGGGAAGCAACAACGCTATACCTGATGTCAAGGCAACAAATACCAGAATCCAGTTTTCAACAAGAAAATTCACGCAGCTGACCTCAGGTGTAAAAGTTCTGTCATTCTAGAATCCTTTTACTCCCGCACATTCCTACAAGGTTTTTTTCATTCATGTACAAGCTTGTTCTCATACGCCACGGCGAATCCGTCTGGAACCTGGAAAACCGCTTCACCGGCTGGACCGATGTAGAACTCACCGCCACCGGCGTGGCCCAGGCCAAACAGGCCGGACTCAAGCTCAAGGCCGGCGGATATGACTTTGACCTGGGTTACACCAGCGTCCTCAAGCGCGCCATACACACCATGTGGCACACTCTGGACAGCATGGACCGCTCGTGGCTACCAGTTGCGCACCACTGGCGGCTGAACGAACGCCATTACGGCGCCTTGCAGGGTTTGAACAAAGCCGAGACCGCGCAAAAGTTCGGCGATGCCCAGGTGCTGGCCTGGCGGCGCAGTTATGACGTACCGCCGCCCGCGCTCGTCCCTGGGGATGAGCGCTGCGAACGCAATGACCCGCGCTACGCCAAGCTGCAGGCGTCTCAAGTACCGCTGACCGAATGCCTGAAAGACACGGTCGAACGCGTCATGCCCTTCTGGAACGATTCTTTGGTGCCAGCCATGCGCAGCGGCAAAAGGGTGCTGATCAGCGCCCACGGCAACTCGATCCGCGCCATGGTCAAGTACCTCAACGGTATCTCGGACCAGGACATCGTCGGTCTGAATATCCCGAATGGAGAACCTTTGGTTTATGAACTTGATGAAAATCTGCGGCGTGTCCGCCATTTCTACCTTTGAACACGGGCCGGCACCGGTCCACCGCAAGCTGATGGGGTTATGCACAAAGGGGTGTGGATTTTACTTTTATAAGCAGTAGACTATATTCCTAAATCGCCACATCCGTGACAAACACAGGGAATCGTTAAACATGGGCCAGAAACTCAAAATTGCAGGTTGGTTGACTGTCGGCGCACTCACAGGCGCACTCACCACGTTTTCACTTCAAACAGTGGCACGCGCCAACACGGCGCCCTTGCCGCTGGAAGAGCTTCAGCAACTGGCTGCGGTCTTCAGCATGGTCAAGTCTGACTATGTCGAACCGGTGGACGAGAAGAAACTCATCAACGATGCCATTTCCGGAATGGTTTCCAGCCTGGACCCCCATTCGCAGTATTTCGATAAAAAATCCTTTAAGGAATTCCGTGAAGGCACCACCGGCAAGTTTGTCGGCGTCGGCATTGAAATTTCACAAGAAGATGGTCTGGTCAAAGTGGTTTCACCCATCGAGGGCTCGCCTGCCGACCGCGCCGGTTTGAAACCGGGTGACCTGATCACCAAGGTCGATGACACTGCCGTCAAAGGCATGTCGTTGAACGAAGCTGTCAAGCGCATGCGCGGCGAACCCAGGACCAAGGTCGTCCTGACCATCTACCGTAAAGATGAAAACCGCACTTTCCCGGTCACCATCCTCCGCGAAGAAATCAAGACGGTCAGCGTCAAGAGCAAGACGATTGAAAACGGCTACGGCTGGATACGTATCAGCCAGTTCCAGGAACGCACCGTTGAAGACATGACACGCAAACTCGAAGAGCTGTATAAACAGGATCCGAAAATGAAGGGTCTGGTGCTCGATCTGCGCAACGACCCGGGCGGTCTGCTTGACGCGGCCGTGGCCGTGTCTGCCGCATTTCTGCCTGAAAATGTCACCGTGGTGTCGACCAACGGCCAGCTCGAAGACAGCAAGTTCACTTACAAGGCCGCTCCCGAATACTATCTGCGCCGCGGCGGTCAGGATCTGATTTCCAACCTGTCTAGCAAAACCCAGAACATTTACAAGAAAATCCCTTTGCTGGTGCTGGTCAATGAAGGTTCCGCCTCTGCCAGTGAAATCGTCGCCGGTGCATTGCAGGACCACAAACGCGCCACCCTCATGGGCAGCCAGACCTTCGGCAAAGGCTCGGTACAAAC
>SHXP01000134.1 GCA_009693225.1 Limnohabitans sp.
GTTCTGCGGGTTTGCCACAAAGGCGCGAGGTCCAGTTCGTTCCGCAGTTCAAGCAAGCTTTGCTGACGCTGTGCCAGCAGCGACTAGTGTTGTTGCAGCCAGTCGTCGCACTGCCGGTCCAGGCTCAACACTGCCGCCAGGCTAAGGCCCAAGGCCGACAGTGAAGCAAAACGCCAATGACGCAAGCGCTGTGCGCGACGGCGTTCGCGCCAGGGGTGCAGGTTGGAATCAGTCATGTCAGCAGCACACCCAATGACAACCCGCCGACCACTGACTGCTCTTCCTCGCTCAAACCGGCGTCATAAATTGCGGGGTTTTCCTACAACAGTCCGACATGGTGGTTTTGCACATAGCTTTGCCAGCGCAGACTGGCCTGCCATGGCGGCTCCAGCCTGACCAGTTGCAAGCCGGCCTGGCTGCACCATTGTTCGCATTGACCAGTCCAGTCACGCGGCATGGCCAGCACCTCAATGTTTTGCACCGGCTGTTCCTGCAAAGCCCGGTTCAGCCAGGCAGCGCGGTGACTGTCTGGCGCGGCGCTGAGCGACGCCTCAGGCGCCGCTGCGGTTTGAAAATCCCACAGACACTCATGCAAGGGCCAGGGCAATACGTCTTGCAAACGCTCACGCAAGACGGCGCGCAATTGCCGCAAGGGTATACCGCTGTCAACTTGCAACTGCACGGCATGCAGTTGTTCGCGGGGAATGGCCTTGGCCAGCAACTGCGCCTTGAAACCGCTGCGCTGTCTGACCTGTCTAACCCATTTCGGGTCCGACCAGCTGCCATCAGGCATCCGCACAGCGGCCTCACTGCCCATGGCCTGCCAATGCCACAAAGGCGTACCGGCGGGGCTGTCTTAGCCTGGCGCGGTCTGGACCATGGCCAGGCCCTGCTGTTTGATCAACAAACCCAATCCCGGTGACTTGGGGCGGGGAATACGGCCGGTACGCATGGTCCATTCCTTTCATGGCGGCTAATGACTGCCATGGTTGTAAAACCGCCGGATGCTGCGTCAGTCAGTTAAGCTGCACTGGCGTTTTTTTTACAATCTGCTTCCAACCTGCCATTTGGCTCAGCGCCAATACTCTTACATGCCCCCTAAGCCAACCGCCCCCGAACGCCCTCAGGCAGATTCGCAGCCACGTCCTGCCAACAACCTCTGGCGGCTGCTGGGTGTGTTTTTCAGCTGGGCCATAGGCTTGTCAACTGCCGGACTGTTGACCATCCTGCTGGTGGTCGGTGTGGCGCTGGTCATGGCCTATCCGCAACTGCCGGACATTTCCGACCTGGCGGACTACAGGCCCAAGCTGTCAATGCGGGTGTTCTCGGTCGAGGGCAAGGTCATCGGCGAGTTCGGGGAAGAACGGCGCAAGCTGGTGCCTTTCAAAGACATTCCGGTGATCGTCAAACAGGCGGTGCTGTCCATCGAAGACGCGCGCTTCTACCACCACGGCGGGGTCGACTACATTGGGCTGGTGCGCGCCAGCCTGGCCAACGTCGGGCGCGCCAAAAGCCAGGGCGCTTCCACCATCACCATGCAGGTGGCACGCAATGTGTATTTGTCGTCGGAGAAAACCTTTACGCGCAAAATCTATGAAATACTGCTGACCTACAAGCTTGAGCATTTACTCAGCAAAGACCAGATTTTTGAAATCTACCTGAACCAGATTTACCTGGGTCACCGCGCCTACGGTTTTGCGGCGGCGGCCGAAACTTATTTCGGCAAACCGATTCAGTCACTCAGCATTGCCGAAGCCGCCATGCTCGCCGGTTTGCCCAA
The DNA here is from genome assembly GCA_009693225.1 of Limnohabitans sp. Classification (GTDB taxonomy): domain Bacteria; phylum Pseudomonadota; class Gammaproteobacteria; order Burkholderiales; family Burkholderiaceae_C; genus Limnohabitans. The sequence continues at coordinate 1,781 of SHXP01000134.1, forward strand.
AGCGCCGTCGGCCTATAACCCGATCAATAACCCCAAACGCGCGCGCTCGCGCCAGCTCTACATCATCGAGCGCATGGAAGAAAACGGTTTCATCACCTCGGCACAGGCCAAGGCGGCAAAAACCGAAGAATTGAAAATCCGCAGCGTCACCACGCCCAACAACACCCACGCCGAGTATGTCGCCGAGATGGCGCGCCAGCTGATGTTTGCGCAATACGGCAGCGATACCTATACGCGCGGACTCAACGTCTACACCACCATCAAGGCCGAGGACCAGGAGGTCGCCTACCAGGCCTTGCGTCGCGGCATCCTGGACTATGAATTGCGCCAGGTCTACCGCGGGCCTGAAAAATTCATCACACTGCCCACACAAGCGCGGGAACTCGAAGAAGCCATTGATGACGCCTTGATCGAGGCCGGTGACAAGGGCGATCTGCTCAGCGCCGTCGTGTTAGAAGCCGCGCCCAAGAGAGTACGCGTGGTGCGGCAAAACAGCGAGGTGCTTGACATCAGCGGCGATGGTTTGAAGCCGGTCACGTCGGCTTTGTCAGACAAAGCCCCGCCTAATATCAAGCTGCGCCCCGGCGCAGTGGTGCGTGTGAGCAAAAATGCCAAGGGCGATTGGAGCTTGACCCAATTGCCCGAGGTCGAAGGTGCATTTGTGGCGCTCGACCCGGGTGATGGCGCGATCCGTTCGCTGGTGGGTGGATTCGATTTCGATAAAAACAAGTTCAACCACGTGACACAGGCCTGGCGGCAGCCGGGTTCGAGTTTCAAGCCATTTATTTATTCAGCAGCCCTGGAAAAAGGCTTCACGCCGGCAACCCAGGTCAACGATGCGCCGCTGTTTTTTGACGCCAGCGTCACCGGCAGCCAGGCCTGGGAACCGAAAAACTACGACGGCAAGTTTGAAGGTGTGATGAGCCTGAAGACAGCGCTGGCCAAATCAAAAAACATGGTGTCTATCCGCATACTGCAAGCCGTCGGCCCGGCCAATGCACAGCAATGGATCAGCCGCTTCGGCTTTGAGCCGGAAAAGCATCCGCCTTACCTGACCATGGCACTCGGCGCAGGATCGGTGACCCCGATGCAAGTGGCCATGGGTTATTCAGTGTTTGCCAACGGCGGTTACCTGGTCAAACCCTATCTGATCACCAAGGTCACCGACCCGCTGGGCAAAGTCTTGTCCGCTTATACACCGATCGAACTCGACGAGCGCTCGCGCGCCATCGAACCGCGCAATGCTTTTCTGATCAGCTATCTGCTGCAGGAAGTCACTCGTTCAGGCACCGCCGCGCGCGCGCAGGCCACGCTCAAGCGCAGCGACATTTACGGCAAGACCGGTACCACCAACGATTCCATGGACGCCTGGTTCGTCGGTTACCACCAGACGCTCACATCAGTGACCTGGATCGGCTATGACACACCGCGCAAACTGGGTGACCGCGAAACTGGGGGGGGCTTGAGCCTGCCGGTGTGGATCAGCTATATGCAGCACGCCCTGAGAAATACACCGGTTAACGGCATGCCGGTACCGGCTGGTGTGGTGTTTGAAGGCAACGACTGGTTTTATCAGGAATACACCCATAGCACCGGGGTGACCAGTCTGGGCATTGAAGCCAAACCGGCTGAAGGCGAAGCCGCAGAGACTGAAAAGAAAAAAATCCTGGAAATATTCAAGGAATAGCTTGCAAGCGGCAAGCGCTTGTCAAGCCGAGAAGAGCAGGCTCAACCCGTATTGGCGGCTGGCATCGCGGCTGAGTTGCTGCCAGAACTCGCCCTGGCCCTTGGTGTCCTGCCAGGCCTGACCATCGAAGCGGTAGTGGTAACCGCCGCTTTGCGCGGCCAACCAGACTTCATGCAACGGTTTTTGCAGGTTCACGATCAACTGACTGCGGTTGGGAAAGGTCAGCGTGACCATGCCGCCGACCCGCTGGTTGTCTATGTCCATACCGTCGTGATCATTGAACTGATCGCACAAGGCTTCGAGGCGTTGCAGCAGGGTTTCGGCCTGGTTCATGAATTCGTTGTCAGTCATCGTTGCTTGCTTCAAAATAGGCGCTTGACAGAGCAAGCTGTTACACACAAGGGGCTGGGTACAATTTCCCCATGAAAACACCGATTTTAGGCAGCATGCTGGCGCTTGCATTTACCCTGCTCAGCGCTTGCGGCTTTAAAGGCCCGCTGGATTTGCCGGATGATCCCGAATTCAAAAACCGGGCCAAGTTCCCCGACGTGCTGCCGCCCTCCAAATCCGCCGAGCCCCCCGCCAAGCCTTGAGCTTGTGCCATTGACATCCCCAACCCATGAACGCATCTGATCTGCCCGGCACTCCTTTTCTGGCTTACCGCGACCGGCATTTGTTCATTGAACAACTGCGTTTGCAGGATCTGGCCGTCATGCACGGCACGCCTTTGTTTGTTTACTCCAAAGCGTCCATGCTGCACGCGCTGAGCGCCTACCAACGTGCTTTTGCCGGTCGCAAAGCCAAAGTGCATTACGCCATGAAGGCCAATTCCAGCCTGGGCGTGCTGCAAGTGTTTGCCCGGGCCGGTTGCGGCTTTGACATTGTTTCCGCTGGCGAATTGGCCCGCGTACAGGCCGCCGGCGGTAAAGCTGCCGATGTGATTTTCTCCGGTGTCGGCAAAACCCGTGAAGAAATGCGCCTTGCTTTGCAGGCCGGCATCGCCTGCTTCAATGTGGAGAGCGAGACTGAACTGGACGTGCTCAACGCGGTTGCGCTGTCCCTGGGCAAGACCGCCCCCGTGAGTATCCGCGTCAATCCCAATGTGGACCCGAAAACCCATCCGTATATTTCCACCGGCCTCAAAGGCAACAAGTTTGGTATCGCCCATGAACGGACCTTGCAGGCTTATAAACATGCCGCTTCGCTGCCGGGCTTGAAAGTCACCGGTATCGACTGTCATATCGGTTCGCAAATCACCACCACCGGACCGTATCTGGATGCGCTGGACAAGGTGCTGGACCTGGTCGAGCAGATTGAAAGTGCAGGCATCCCCCTGCACCACCTGGATTTCGGCGGCGGCCTGGGCATCAATTACAACGGCGACACGCCGCCTACCGCAGACGCACTGTGGGCCCGTTTGCTTGCGCGGCTGGATGAACGCGGTTTCGGCGACCGTCAATTGATGATCGAACCGGGCCGCTCACTGGTGGGCAATGCCGGTGTCTGTTTGACTGAAGTGCAATTTCTCAAACCCGGCGAGCAGAAAAACTTTTGCATCATCGACGCGGCCATGAACGATCTGCCGCGTCCCGCCATGTACGAGGCGTTTCATCAAATCGTGCCGCTGACACTGACAAGCGAGGCCGGGAAGGTCTACGACGTGGTCGGCCCGGTGTGTGAAAGCGGCGACTGGATAGGGCGTGACAGAACATTGAATGTGCAGTCCGGCGACAAACTGGCGGTACTGTCAGCCGGTGCCTATTGCATGAGCATGTCCAGCAACTACAACACCCGCGGGCGCGCCGCCGAGGTGCTGGTCGACGGTGACAAAGCGCATCTGATTCGCACGCGCGAGACAGTCTCGGATCAGATGCGCGGCGAGACTGTGCTTTAACTCAGCTTCATTTCATGGCGTACCGCATACGCCTTCAATTCGCGGGCAATATCGGACAGCGGATCCTTTTGAATCGGCACCAGCGGCGGACGTACCAGCAACCAATGCGGGCGGTGATGCAGGCTAGAGAGTATCGCCTTGCAAGCGGCAACCGGCGGGTGATGACCCACCACCTTATCGCGCAAATCATTGATCAGGTTGGCATGTGAACCCGAATGCAAGTTAAACATCTTCACGGCCGGATGCGGCAGGATATTGCACAGCATGCTTATGGCGCCTGTGCTTTTAAGCGCAGCAACAGATAAAAAATCCGCTTCATTATCGGTATACACCATACATGCCGCCATGAATGCGCGGACCAGATCGGTGGTGGCCGAGAAATTTTTGCTGCTGTCCACGATCCCGGAAATCACCCCGGGGTGAAGTCGCAACAACTCGGCAATGACGGCGTGCGGCAGGCCGTTGTTACCGGGTACAGTGATGTTATGCAGGTAAAAGCGCCAGCCTTGCGCGGGCAAATGACCAAGCACATAGCTGTATGCGTTGATCAAGCCCTGGTTGCTGGCAGCGCCGTGCGAAGCAGGCGACCCCATCAGACAACCGTGCACCTTGTGATTGCGCGCATGAAGGCTTAAAGCGAGCGCATCGCTTAAGGACCCGCTGGTGACGCTGACCAGAATCTGCTGCGGATTGATACCGCCGACCACCAAGGCGTCCAGCACCGATTGTTTTTCCTGCGCGGAAAAAGCACCGCCTTCACCGTTAAGGTCAAAAATGCTCAGACCTCGCAGGCCGGATTGCAGCAAAGCCTTGGCATGCGAGACGTATTTTTCCACGTCGATACTCAAATCCTCATTCAAAGGTGTGAGTACAGAGGACCATAAGCCGGTGAAGCCATTGTTCAAATTATGTACAGCGGTTTCCATAAAACCCTTTGCTTTTTATTCTGCACATAGTAGTACAAATCAGGTTGACAAGCCAGTCTCGGTATGTAATATAAAAATTAGCGGATTCAAGCACGAAGTGCAACACGGGATAACGATTGATGAAACACCTCTGCGGGCGTTTTAAACCCCAATCGTTTGCGGGGGCGGTTATTCAACCGATCTTCGATCATTTTAATTTCCCAGTCATTGATGTCTTTCATCGGGCGC
>SHXP01000135.1 GCA_009693225.1 Limnohabitans sp.
CCCATCAACACCAGTTTGTCGTGGCGCGTCAGTTCATCACGCAACCAATGGTTCAGCGCGGTCAACCACGCCATTTTGTAGACAAATTTGTCGCTGTCCGGCGCCTGTCCGTTCGGGAAATACGCGCCGACCACGCGCACACCGTTGACCGTGCCGGTGATGACTCGCGCCATGTTGTCTGCAAAACCGGGGATGTTGTGCACCACGTCAGTGATGGGGTGTTTGGAGATCAGCGCCACACCGTTATAGGTTTTCTGTCCAAAGAACGCGACCTGGTAACCGGCGGCCTCGATCTCGGCGCGCGGGAATTTGTCGTCCGTGGTTTTGGTTTCCTGCAAAGCCAGCACGTCAATGGCTTGGTCGCCGGTGTGTGCGTTCAGCCAGTCGATGACTTGCGGCAGGCGAACCGTGAGTGAGTTGACGTTCCAGGTGGCGAGTTTCATGCAGATGCTTTAACTGGTGGTGATACCCAGCTTACCCAGCAAAGCCTGATCCCGCTGCCAATCCGGGTTGCCGGTGGTCAGCAGTTTGTCACCGTAAAAAATGGAATTGGCCCCGGCCATGAAACACAGCGCTTGTATGGCTTCTCCCATTTGCTGGCGGCCTGCCGACAAACGCACGCGCGCGGTCGGCATGGTGATGCGTGCGACTGCAATCGTGCGGACAAACTCCAGCAGGTCTAGCGACTCGGTGCCGTGCAGTGGCGTGCCTTCCACTTGCACTAGGTTGTTGATAGGCACAGACTCGGGATAGGGTTGCAGGTTGGCGAGTTGGTGTACCAGACCGGCGCGTTGTTCGCGGCTTTCGCCCATGCCGACGATGCCGCCGCTGCACACGTTCATGCCGGCGCTGCGCACATGCGCCAAGGTGTCCAGGCGCTCCTGGTAGTCGCGCGTGCTGATGATGTCGCCGTACAACTCGGGCGCGGTGTCCAGGTTGTGGTTGTAATAGTCCAGGCCTGCTTCTTTCAAGGTGTCTGCGTGTGAGGCGCTCAACATCCCCAGCGTGCAACAAGCTTCCATGTTCAGCGCTTTGACCGTGCGAATCAGTTCGGCCACTTTTTCAATGTCGCGGTTCTTGGGTTCGCGCCAGGCCGCACCCATGCAAAAACGGCTGGCGCCGTTCTTTTTGGCTTCGACCGCAGCGGCTTTCACTGCGTCTACATCCAGCATTTTGGAAGCTTCTACACCAGTGTCGTAATGCACAGACTGAGGGCAGTAACCGCAGTCTTCGGGGCAGCCGCCGGTTTTGATTGACAACAGTGTGGAGAGTTGAACTTCGTTAGGGTTGAAGTGTTGGCGGTGAATTTGTTGTGCCTTGAACATCAAATTATTGAAAGGCAGATTGAACAGTTCTTCTATGGACTGGCGTGACCATTTCTCATCAGCAGGAACTGCGGTTTTGGCGGGCTTGATGAAATGAACGGTTTGTTGTGTGACTGCGGTAGGCATAAGTAGGGTAGGTGATGACTAAACAGGTTAAATATAGCAATAAATAGACCCACGGCGCCTAAGGCTGACAACGCGCGGGATAATCCTTGTCATTGGCATTCAGCCGCTTATTTCATTAAGAGGTTTTATCTGAGCTCCCTATCTACCCAACTGGTGCAACGCAGTTTGCACAGTGTCTGGCACCCGTGTACCCAAATGCAGCACCACGAGACCGTGCCGTTGGTGGCGGTACGCAACGGCAGCGGTCCTTGGCTGTTCGACCACGATGGGCGCCGTTACCTGGACGCCATCAGCTCCTGGTGGGTTAATTTGTTTGGTCACGCCAACCCGCGCATCAACGCAGCTTTGAAGCAACAGCTCGACACCTTGGAGCACGCCATGCTGGCCGGGTTCACGCACGAACCTGTGGTGGCCTTATCCGAAAAACTCTCGGCTTTAACAGGCGGTGTCTTGGGTCATTGCTTTTATGCGTCTGACGGTGCATCCGCTGTTGAAATTGCGTTGAAGATGAGTTTTCACAGTTGGCGCAACCGTGGCTTGGGCGATAAAAAAGAGTTTGTCTGCCTCAAAGGCGGTTACCACGGCGAGACCGTCGGTGCGCTGGGCGTGACCGATGTGCCCATTTTTCGCGATGCGTATGACGCCTTGCTCAAACCCGCGCATTGCCTGATGTCGCCGGATGCCAGGCAAGCGCTGTACGGTGAGACAGCAGACCAGGTCGCGCTGCATGCCGCGCGTGAACTTGAAACACTGTTGCAAGCGCGGGCTGCGCAGATCAGCTCCGTCATCATTGAGCCTTTGGTGCAATGCGCGGGCGGCATGGCCATGCACAGCCCGGTGTATCTACAAGAGGTGCGGCGTTTATGCATCGCGTTCAATGTGCATTTGATTGCCGATGAAATCGCTGTGGGCTGCGGGCGCACCGGGCGGTTTTTTGCGTGCGAGTACGCAGGCATATGGCCTGATTTTTTGTGTTTGTCCAAAGGCATCAGCGGCGGCTACCTGCCTTTGTCTCTGGTGATGACGTGCGATGATGTCTACCAATCGTTTTACAGCGACAGCATGGCGCGGGGGTTTTTGCATTCGCATTCCTACACCGGCAACCCCTTGGCTTGCCGCGCTGCGCTGGCTACGCTTGCGATTTTTGAAGAAGACGGCGTGCTGGCGCAAAACCTTGTGCGTGCCAAACAATTCAGTGATGCGCTTGCGCCGTTGGCGACTCATTCAAAGGTGAAACACTTTCGACAGCAGGGCATGATCTGGGCGTTTGACGCGCAAGTCGACGACCCGCAACTGGCCGCTACATTTTCGCGGCGCTTTTTCGCCAGTGCTTTGAAACACGAGTTGCTGTTGCGTCCCATAGGCACAACCGTTTACCTGATGCCGCCTTATGTCTTGAGCGATGCAGATACCGGCTTGCTGGCAGAGCGTTTGCAAACCGTGTTTGACGAGGTGATGCGCGCATGAGTTTCACGCAGTTGGACGCATTGACAGCGCATTTGAATGAACTGGACGCACAAGGTTTGCGCCGTTTCAGACATGGCGTGGAGTCTGTTTGCCAACCGCATTTGCTGGTCGACGGACAGCCCCTGTTGGCGTTCAACAGCAACGATTACCTGGGGCTGGCGGCGCATCCTTTGGTGGTCGAGGCTTTGAGAGAAGGCGCTTCGCTTTACGGGGCAGGCAGCGGCGCATCGCATTTGATCAGCGGACATTCGCAAGCGCATGCGCGTCTGGAGGAATTGCTGGCAGACATGTTGTCGCCTTTTCTGCCGTCTGTGCGGGCGCTCTATTTCAGCACCGGCTACATGGCGAACCTGGGCGTGTTGACAGCATTGGCAGACACGGCCAAAGGCGACATCACTTTTTTCTCAGATGCACTAAATCATGCTTCGTTGATTGACGGCATACGTTTGACGCGCGAGCCGTGTCAGGTGTACCGCCATGCTGACACGGCTGATTTGCCACAGCGATTGTCGACTTGTCAAAGCGGCACCAAGGTGGTGGTGACGGACGGTGTGTTCAGCATGGACGGTGATATCGCGCCGCTGCAAGCTTTGCTGGCCTTGTGCGAGCAACACGGTGTCTGGCTGCTGGTGGATGACGCGCATGGCTTTGGCGTTTTGGGTGACGGCGGCGCAGGTGTGTTGCAGCATTTCAATTTGCGCTCAGAGCAGTTGATATACATCGGCACGCTGGGCAAGGCTGCCGGGGTATCCGGCGCGTTTATCGCTGCGCATGAACATGTCATTGAATGGATGGTGCAGCGTTCGCGTCCTTATATTTACTCCACCGCTTCAGTACCGGCGCTGGCGCATGCGCTGTTGACCAGTATGCGAATTATTCGGGGCGAGGAAGGGCGCAGACGCAGAGCGCATTTGCACACCTTGATTCAACAACTGTCGACGGCACCGGTGCAGGCCGCCTGGCAACGCATGGCTTCAACGACAGCGATTCAGCCGCTGGTGATTGGCAGCAATGCGCAGGTGTTGAAGGCTTCAGCAGACTTGAAAGCGCAAGGCATTTGGATCAGCGCGATTCGCGCACCTACCGTGCCTGTGAATACAGCCAGATTGCGCATTACCTTGTCGGCGTCTCACACCACGCAAGATGTTGATTGCCTGGTGCAGGCTTTGGCTGGCGGAGGGCTTTCATGAAACAGTTATTTCCCAGCCAAGCTTTTTCGTGTTTTGTCACTGGCACCGACACCGAGATCGGCAAGACTTTGGTGGCGTCAGCGCTGGTGCATATGCAGGTTATTCGCGGCTGGCGTGTGGCTGCGATGAAGCCGGTGGCAGCGGGTGCCGAATGGCGCGATAACCGCTGGTGCAATGAAGACGCAGAGGCGCTGGCGGCTTGTGTGTCGGTGAAATTACCTCAAGAGATCACCACCCCGTATTTGTTCAAGACACCGGCCGCACCGCATATCGCAGCGAGCTTGGAAGAGGTGGTGATTGACCGCATGCATTTGATCAGTTGCTACCAGCAAGTGAGGGCGCAGGCGGATGCTGTGGTGGTCGAAGGCGTAGGCGGTTTTCGTGTGCCTTTGAACGACAACTATGACACGGCGGACATGGCCAAAGATTTGGGGCTGCCGGTGGTGCTGGTGGTTGGCATGCGATTGGGTTGTATCAGCCAGGCTTTGTTGACCGCAGAAGCGATTTCGACCCGAGGTCTTTCGCTGATGGGTTGGGTGGCCAATACCGTGGACCCGCACATGCTGTTTCCGCAAGAAAACATAGACGCTATTGCGCAAAGAATCAACGCGCCCTTATTAGGATGTATTCCCAGACTACTAGTGGCCAATGCAGCAACAGCAGCGGCTTGCTTGATTTAATTTGGGTCATTAATTGGGGTCAGATACCAATTAATTTCCCGATGCATTAGTCAACAATTAATTGGAACCTGACCCCAATTAATTCCCACAATTAATTTCTTTGCAAGGTCACGAGGCTATATCCCAGTCCTTGCGCCGAGGTGTGTGTCATGCGCTGTGTCTCTGTCCATTCAGCGGGGTTCAATTCAGGGGCGAAGGCATCGCCTGCATAGTCTGCATGTATCTCGGTGATCACCAGTTGTTGCGCCAAGGGCATGGCTTGTGCATACAACTGCGCGCCGCCTATCAACCACACTATTTCTTGTGCAATAAACAAATCCAGCGCGGCTTGCAAAGAGCTCACCACTTGCGCGCCGGGCGCAGAAAAACCCGCTTGGCGCGACACCACCACATTGCGTCTGCCAGGTAACGGTCTGAATTTTTCTGGAATAGATTGCCAAGTGACGCGACCCATGATCACCGGTTGACCCAGCGTGGTCCGTTTGAAATGCGCCAAGTCCTCGGGCAGGTGCCAGGGCAAATCGCCGTTGACGCCGATGACGTTGTTGCGCGAGCAGGCGTAAATCAAATGCAGTGGCATGGCAAAACAGGCAAGTAAAAACAGTCAATGCGCATTGTCGGTCATCAAGGATCAGTCATTCGCCGGGGAGGGCGCACGCGACGGCAGCAAGACCGCCGCAATAGCGGTCAGCACGCAAATCAGCGCGACATCGTCTTGCCAATGCGGCCATTCACCGACCATGAAAGTCGCGAACAAGGTGCCTATCAAGGGCACGGCCATGATGCTCATGGCGCTGGTCGATGAGGGCAGGTCCCGCGCAAAACCGAACCAGATGAGTTGCGCAAAACCGTAGTTCACAAACACCGTATAGAACAAAGCGCCCCATGCCATGGGCGAGATGTCCCACGTGGGCCAGGTTTCGGTCGCCATCGCCAGCAAAATGATGAACGGGCTGCTGAGCATCAGCATCCAGACTGACAGCGATTGCACCGGCAGCGTAAAGCGTATGCGCCGCATCCACAGCGTGCCTATGGTCCAGCTGATGGCGCCGATTTCCATCCACATCACACCAATCGGTTTGCCCTGTAAGGCCGTCAGCTCATGCGAGATGAGCAGCCCTATGCCCAGCAGCGCGACGATGACGGCGATGACCACGCGTTTGTTCAACTGCTGACCCATAAACACCACGCCGAACACCACGGTCCACACCGGAAACACATAACTCAGTATGGCGGCGCACCCTGAGGACAGCGACACAATGCCCAGAATGGACACGGTGTGCAAAATGAAAATATTCGGTATGCCCAGCAGCACGATGTCGCGCCACTCGCGCGGCGAGTCGGGCCAAAGGCGCAGGCCGCGATAACGGAAATACACCATCAACCAGGACGCGCCCAGGAACATGGTGAGCCCGCGCATGTACAAAGGCGGCAGCTCGCGCACCGCGACTTTCATCATCGGCCAATTGATGCCCCACATCAACGTCAGCGCGATCAGCGCCAACACTTGTTGCCGGGTAATGCCCGGGCTTTTCAAACTGCCACCGGCGCTTTGATCGCCGGGTGACATAGGTAGTCCGCCCTGAACAATTCATAAGCTGATGAATTTATTGTAGATATGGGGATATCCCTGTCACTGAAATTGCAAGAAATCACGTTATTTGAAGCATATTTCTTGCAAATTTCGTTGAGGTATTTGATGGCCCCCAAGACCCCCACTGC
>SHXP01000136.1 GCA_009693225.1 Limnohabitans sp.
CTCCGGCGGCCTGGCAGGGGCCTGCAAAGAAGAAAACCGAACCCCAAACCCGGACACCTTAAACTTCCAGTTTTAACTAAGTCAAGTCAACCGGCAGAAGTTACCAGTTACAAAGCTTCTCAGGCTCATACCTGGATTGGAAAATACTGTTGCGGCGCATCAGCATGTAAAAAACCGGGGTCAGGAAAATGCCGAACAAGGTCACGCCGACCATGCCTGAAAACACGGCGATACCCATTGCGCGTCGCATTTCGCTGCCGGCACCGGTGCTCAAAATCAGCGGTATCACGCCTGCGCAAAAAGCAATGGATGTCATCAGAATAGGCCGCAATCTCATGCGGCAGGCATGTGTCACGGCATCCATCGTGCGCTCGCCCTGCTTCTCCAGTTCCTGCGCGAACTCAACAATCAAAATGGCGTTTTTACACGCCAGACCCACCAGAACCACCAAGGCGACTTGCGTGAATATGTTCAAGTCCCCGGGTTGCATGAACGGCGGGAAACTCGATAACCACACACCGAACAGTGCGGAAAGAATTCCCATAGGCACGATCAACACAATGACCAGCGGCAGCGACCAGCTTTCATACTGTGCTGCAAGCACCAGTATCACAAACAACACCGAGATCGCCAGCACAGCAGCCATGGTCGGAATTTTGATGTCTGTTCCCGGGACAGTGAAATCGCGTGTCAGACGATCCTGGTAACTCAGTTCTGTCCACTCGTAGGTCATGCCGTGCGGCAAAGTACGCTGCAACAGCATTTCAATTTCACCCTCAGCCTGGCTGCTGGAAAATCCGTAATTCGGTGCGCCGTTGATATCAGCAGACGGGTAACCGTTGTAGCGCGTCACACGCGTAGGGCCGAAAGTAGGCGTCACCTTCATTAGCGCTCCCAGCCGAACCATTTCACCCGCAGCGTTTCGTGTCTTTAAGGCAGTGATCGAGTTTGCGTCAGCACGAAACGGTGCATCCGCCTGTACCACCACCTGGTAGATTTTACCGAACCGGGTGAAGTCATTGACATAAAGAGAACCCAGATTGACCTGCATGGTGTCGTAGATATCGGATAAACGTACGCCCATTTGCTTGGCACGTGTGCGGTCAACATCAGCAAAGAGTTGCGGTACGTTGATGTCATAGGTCGAGTACGGTGTACCGATGCTGGATTTGGGATTGCCGTATACCTGTCCGAGCGTTCCCCATACCCCGCCATACAAGGCTTGTTCACCGAGACTGCGGCGATCTTGCACTTGAAGCTTGAAGCCGCCGGCATTGCCCAGGCCATCGACAGCGGGCGGCGGCACCACGAACATGCGCGCACCCTGAATCTGCTGAATAGCACCGTTGACGCGGCCCAAAATAGCAGCTTTGCTTAAGTCAGGGGTCGTACGCTTTTCGAAATTTTCCAAGCCGAAGAAAACAATACCCTCATTGGGCGAAGCTGAAAAACTGGCAATTGACAGACCGGGAAAAGCGATGGAGTCAGCAATACCCGGCACCTTGAGCGCAATATCACTCATTTTTCGAATGATTTCCTCGGTGCGGTCAATCGATGCACCGGCCGGTAACTGCGCAATGCCGATCAGGTACTGTTTGTCGGGTGCAGGCACGAATCCGGCGGGAATACGGGTGAATAAAAGAGCCGCCAAACCCAGCAGCACCGCATAAACCAGCAGCGAGATTGATTTGTGCATAACCACACCGGATACCTGCCGCCCGTAAGCAGCGCTGGAGCGCCCGAAAAAGCGGTTGAATAACCGGAAAAAACCACCGAACAGCGTATCAATCAACTTTGTGAGCTTGTCTTTGGGTGCATCATGCGAGCGCAAGAGCAAGGCACTCAAAGCCGGGCTCAGGGTAAGTGAATTGAAGGCTGAAATCACCGTGCTGATGGCAATGGTGATGGCAAACTGTTTGTAAAACTGCCCCGTCAGACCGGGTACAAAAGCCAGCGGCACAAAAACCGCACACAGCACCAGCGCGATGGCAATGATGGGGCCGGATACCTCCTGCATGGCCTTGACCGTGGCTGCCCGTGCATTCAGTCCGGCCTCGATGTTGCGCTCTACGTTTTCAACCACCACAATGGCATCATCCACCACAATGCCGATAGCTAGCACCAGACCGAACAAGGTGAGTGTATTGATCGAATAACCGAGCAGCAACAGGATGGCAAAGGTGCCCACGATGGACACCGGCACAGCCAGCAAGGGAATGATGGACGCGCGCCAGGTCTGCAAAAACACTATCACCACCAGCACCACCAGAAGCACCGCTTCAAGCAACGTGACAACAACCTTCTCGATTGAAGTCTTCACAAAGCGGGTGGGGTCATACACAATGCTGTATTCGACGCCCGGCGGAAAATTGGCTTTCAATAGCTCCATTTTTTCGCGCACATTGTTTGATAGCGACAGTGCGTTGGCGGTGGGCGATTGGAAGATCGCTATGGCGATAGCCTCTTTGTTATTGAGCAGACTGCGCAGGGAATATGAACCCGATGAAAGTTCGACGCGGCCGATATCACGGATACGGACAAGACCGCCGCTGGCACGATCCGCACGCACAATGATGTCGGCAAACTCCTGCTCGGTACTCAGGCGACCCTGGGCGTTGACAGCCAGTTGAAATTCAGTGCCTTTGCTCGAGGGAGGAGCGCCCACGTTACCGGCAGCCACCTGCACGTTTTGTTCGCGTATGGCGTTGACAACTTCGTCGGTCGTCAGCTTGCGCGTTGCCATCTTGTCCGGATCGAGCCAGACACGCATGGCGTAATCACCCGAGCCGAAAACAAACACAGAACCTGCGCCCGGCAGGCGCAGTAAATCGTTGCGCACATTGATCTGTGCATAGTTGCGCAGATACAGTGCGTCACGGCTGTTATCAGGGCTGACCAGGTGGACCACCATGGTGAGGTTGGGACTGGATTTTTCTGTCATCACACCGATCTGGCGCACGATTTCGGGCAGTCGCGGCAAGGCACGGTTGATGCGGTTTTGTACGGCGGTTTCCGCGGCTTCAGGACTGGTGCCGATTTTGAAAGTGACAGTGATCGTGAGACCGCCGTCAGCGGTGGCCTGCGACGCGTAATACAGCATGTTTTCAATGCCGTTGATCTGTTCTTCGAGAGGAATGGCAACCGCTTCACTGATGACCCTAGGATTGGCACCGGGGAACTGTGCCCGCACGACCACCTGAGGCGGGGCAACCTCGGGGTACTCTGAAACCGGCAAGCGGAAGATAGCCAGCACGCCGATCAGGAAGATGAAGATGGACAGGACGCCGGCAAACCGGGGCCGGTCAATGAAGAAACTGGAAATATTCATACGACTGCCTCAGCCCTTCTTCGCATCGGCAGCAGCAGGTGCAGGAGGTGCCGGGGGAAGCGGTATGCCGTTTTCATCCACTTTTAAAACCTGTGGTGCCACCGGAACACCGGGAATGATGCGCTGTAAACCGTCTACAACGACGTTTTCACCCGGCTTGACCGCACCGCCACCCAGCACACGCATGCCCCCCTGGAGGGCGCCGAGTTGCACCGGACGGAACTGGGGTTGTCCGTCTGCACCGACCACAACCACAAATTTACGCGCCTGGTCTGTGCCGATGGCCCGTTCGGGCACCACCACAGCTGAGTAAGGTGCGCTGGTGGCCATCACAATCCGAACCGCCAGACCGGGTACAAACTGCCCCCTGGCGTTGTCAAAATTTGCACGCATACGAACGGCTCCGGTTTGCGGATTCAACCGGTTATCCACAAAATCCAGTTTGCCAGTGTGCGGATAGCCTTCTTCATTCGCCAAGCCCATATGAACGACAGGTGCTTTGTCGCCAGCCGAACGAACCCGCAGGAAGGTTTGTTCACTGCCATCAAAATAAGCATAGACACGCGCCACACCGGCAATGCTGGTCAGCACCGTTTTATCGTCAACGAGGTTGCCGGCAGTCACAATAGCACGGGAGACTCGCCCGCTGATAGGCGCACGAACTGTGGTGAATTCAAGATTGAGTCTGGCGTTGCGCAGCGCCGCCTCGGCAGCTTGTATGTCACTGCTGCTGGTCTTGGAAACAGCCGTGAGCTGGTCCAGCTCTTGTTTGGAGATGAAATTGGCCTCCACCAGTTTTTGCGCCCTGACCAGTCCGGTCCCGGCCAGCTCTGCGCGGGCTTTGGCAGATACCAGCTGAGATTCAAGCCGAGCCACCTCGGCAGCAAAAGGCCTGGGGTCAATGGTGAATAGCGTCTGACCGCTGGAAACCATGGCGCCGTCGGTGAAATGCACCTGATCGACAACACCGCCCACGCGGGAACGCAACTCCACGTACTCGGCGGCTTCAAGCTGTCCGCTGAATTCCTCCCGGTCGGTGAAACTTATCTCTGCGGCAGGAACCACACTGACTGGTGCAGGGCCTGGTGCAGGACCGGCTGCCGGCGCATTGGGTTTACCGCTGCAAGCTGACAACACAGAAATCAAGACCGGGATAAGAACCGTAAGGGATTTTTCACGCTTGTACATTGCAATGGGACCTCAATTGGTGGGGCAGCTGAATATACTTTGACAGGCAATCCGTCACAGGGAAGGGCCGCAGACCAAAAGTACTATAAATCCGTACCTTTTTTAGTTGCCGGAAGTATGCTCAGCACTACATCCGGGCTCAGCCCCTTTGGTAACCCGTGAAAGAATGACAATACACACCACCACCACGTGGTTACTGAGTGAAAGTTAAAGCATCATAGTGTAGTGTTGAAAAGGGATTTGACTACCTTGGTTTTTTTGTGATTCACCAACCAGCAGATGCAATATTTGGCTCAAAATGATGACAATATTGTGCATACGGCAATGCCATCTGAGGACACGGATCAGGCGGAAACAAATGATATTTGCAAATTATTTGCAAGCAAAATGAGAAACCGGTCTGGATGGCCCGCTGAATTACTTCAGCATCTTTAAAAAATCGACAATCTTTCTCACCTCATCCGGCTTGAGCTTAACCCCGATCTTCATGGTTGTACCCGGGGCAAATGACTGCGGATCCAACAGAAACGATGTCAATGTTGCCTCATCCCAGATGCCGGATTTTTTCTTCAAACTGTCGCTGAAATGAGCGAAATTATGCATGGCTATGTTTCGACCGTAAACACCTGACAGGGCAGGCCCGAAAGCCGAAGTCACATCCGGTTGTGTAAAAGAATGACAATTCACGCATAAACTGAGCAGTGAGCCGCCGGGTATCAATGGCAATGCGGTATTTAAATCCAAACGCTGCGTATCAACACTGACTGATACCAATGTGCCTTCGTCTGTTGTCAATACAATCTCTTTACCCGTCTGGTGAATGCCCCGTATACGTTGACCGATATATATTTGTTCAATGGAATGAATATGCTTATCTGCCAAATGTATCCGGTAAAGACTTTGTGCCTTCAGAGAACCCATCAATAAGTCACCGTCCCAATCCGGATGAAAATCAGTCAGTTCTATCAAAGCACTTGGGGCAATCGAAGGAAGCCAGCTGTAAACCGCTTCAGTGAATGCAGTTGAATCCGCTCTAAGGTCCTTCACCGGGTCCTTGGTGGCAGACTTTGAAAAGCGGAAATACCTGGTGCCTGAAATTTTCAAAGGCCAGCCGTAATTTTGGCCGGATTGCAGAAAAGACAATTTATCGCCGCCGCGTTCACCATTCTCTGTAAACCAGACCTGGCCGTTTTTTCTGGCAAGAATACCCAGAGACATGCGATGACCGGTGGAAAGTAATTTTGTCTTTCCTGTAGGCAGGTCAAGAACGTACGACTTACCTAAACTGCTGCCTTTGTCCTGCGCATAAGGAAGTTCAGCCGGTCCTTCCCTGAGGCTGCCGATGATGAAATAAATCTTTGTATCGCTGACATCAAACACACAGTTATCAGGTTGAACCTCTTTATGGTTGGCATCATATATAAAGCTCCATTTCAAATTATCGACCGGAGTATTTTTATTAAATTGCAACCTGCCTAGAGAAGTATGGTGAGTACTGTCAGTATTATCTTGGTAATGAAAACAGGCAAACAGCGAGTCAAATTTCTCTATGTATTTGATATCCCGCAGCGTTACATTTGTTTTCGGTATAGGTGGAAAACCTGTTTCAACAAATGTATCGCCATTCATGAAAATCATATGGCCGGATGTATCCGACAACATAAGCCTGTTGTGAATAGCCGTGATCAAGCCAGAGAAATTACCTGTGTAATACCCCGAATATGTGTTTTTTGACAGGTTCAAAGGAAGCAAAGTGCTGTCAATTTTGTAACTGGCATTTTGCACCGGCTGATGATTGAGACCGCAATCTGCAGACTCCCAGCAAACAGGTGCCTGAGTCTGTGTATTCTCAGATACCTGGGCACCGGCCATGGCCGAAATCAACAGGGTCAGACAAAAAAACCACCTGGTGATTGCGTAAGAGTGAAATTGTTTCAAGCGATAAGTCCTATGTCATCAGGGTAAGAGCAAAGTCTGGCCGCAGGATAAAAA
>SHXP01000137.1 GCA_009693225.1 Limnohabitans sp.
TTGTCTGATTGAGTTGTTACGCCTCCTCTGAAGCCGGGGTGATCTGCCCCTTTATGTATAATTTTTTCCGCCCTTCTGAGGGCCGAGCTGCGGAGGCTCCCGGTGATCTCTGAACTTGAATTCAAAAGCCTGGCGGCACAAGGCTATAACCGCATCCCGTTGATGGCCGAGGCTTTTGCCGACCTGGAAACCCCCTTGTCGCTCTACCTGAAACTGGCTTTCACCAAAGACGGCGGCAAGTACAGCTTTCTGCTCGAGTCCGTCGTCGGCGGTGAGCGCTTCGGCCGCTACAGCTTCATCGGCCTGCCTGCCCGCACTTTGCTGCGATCGCAAGGTTTTGCAGATGCGGCACAAACCGAGGTTGTCACTGACGGCGTTGTGGTTGAAACCGCCCGGGGCAATCCGCTGGATTTCATCCAGGCCTATCAGCAGCGGTTCAAAGTGGCTTTGCGCCCGGGCATGCCGCGTTTTTGTGGCGGGCTGGCCGGTTACTTCGGCTATGACACGGTGCGTCATATCGAGAAAAAACTACAGCACAGTTGCCCGCCTGACACCCTCGGCTGCCCGGATATTTTGTTGTTGCAAACCGAAGAACTGGCGGTCATCGACAACCTGTCCGGCAAGCTGTATTTGATGGTGTATGCCGATCCGCACACGCCTGAGGCATTCACGCGCGCCAAAAAACGCTTGCGCGAACTCAAGGAGTTGTTGAAGTATTCGGTCAGCGCACCGGTGGTCAAGCCCACGCAAAGCCATCCGCCCGAGCGTGAATTTGCCAAAGCAGATTACATCCTGGCGGTGGAACGCGCCAAGAGATTGATAGAGGCCGGTGATTTCATGCAGGTGCAAGTGGGCCAGCGCATCAAAAAACGTTTCACAGAAAGCCCCTTGTCGCTGTACCGTGCATTGCGTTCGCTCAACCCCAGCCCCTATATGTACTTCTACAACATGGGCGATTTCCAGGTGGTGGGTGCGTCGCCGGAAATTCTGGTGCGCCAGGAGACCACGCCCGAGGGCAACAAAGTCACCATCCGGCCGCTGGCCGGCACCCGTCCGCGCGGCGCCACACCGGTGGCAGACAAGGCCACGGAAGACGAATTAATCAACGACCCCAAGGAGCGCGCCGAGCATGTGATGCTGATCGACCTGGCGCGCAACGACATCGGCCGCATAGCGAAAACAGGTACGGTCAAAGTCACCGAGGCTTTCACTGTCGAGCGCTACAGCCATGTGATGCATATCGTCAGCAATGTAGAGGGCGAATTGAAAGACGGCATGAGCAGCATGGATGTGCTGCGCGCCACTTTTCCCGCCGGCACGCTGACCGGTGCGCCCAAGGTGCACGCCATGGAGCTGATCGATCAGCTCGAACCGGTCAAACGCGGCATTTACGGCGGCGCCTGCGGCTACCTGAGTTTTGCCGGTGACATGGACGTAGCCATCGCCATACGCACCGGTATCATCAAAAACGACACCTTGTATGTGCAGGCGGCAGCCGGCGTGGTGGCCGATTCCGTGCCCGACATGGAATGGCGCGAAACCGAACACAAAGCGCGTGCGTTGCTGCGCGCCAGTGAACTGGTCGAGGAGGGGCTGGAATGAAACTCCTGTTGATCGATAACTACGACAGCTTCACCTACAACCTGGTCCAGTACTTCGGCGAACTCGGCGCGCAGGTTGATGTGTTTCGCAACGATGAAATCACCCTTGAGCAGATCGCGCGGCATGCACCGTCGCACCTGGTGGTGTCGCCCGGGCCGTGCTCGCCTGCCGAAGCGGGTATTTCAGTGGCGGCTATCCGGCATTTCGCCGGCAAACTGCCTGTACTCGGGGTGTGTCTGGGACACCAGAGCATAGGCGCGGCTTTCGGCGGGCAGATTGTGCGGGCGCAGCAATTAATGCACGGTAAAACCAGTGTGATCCACACCAGGAAGCAAGGCGTGTTCGCCGGTTTGCCGCAGGATTACACGGTCAACCGTTACCACTCACTGGCGATTGATCGGGCCACACTGCCGGAGGAACTCGAAGTCACCGCCTGGACCGATGATGGTGAAATCATGGGTGTGCGTCATCGCCATATGCCGGTGGAAGGCGTGCAGTTCCACCCCGAGTCCATACTCACCGAGCATGGCCATGCCCTGTTAAATAATTTTTTGCAGACAGTCCTATGAAACCTGTAGACCTGCGCAGTGATACTGTGACCCAACCGACGCCTGCCATGCGCCTGGCCATGCTGGCAGCGCCCCTGGGGGACGATGTGTTCGGAGATAACCCTTCAGTGTTGCTTTTGCAAGAACGGATCGCAGCTTTGACCGGCAAACAGGCGGCACTGTTCATGCCCACTGGCACGCAAAGCAATTTGTGCGCACTCATGGCGCATTGTCAGCGTGGTGACGAATACCTGGTCGGGCAAAACGCCCATACTTACCGGTACGAGGGCGGCGGTGCGGCGGTGCTGGGCAGTATTCAGCCGCAACCCCTGCCCCAGGACGCGCAGGGGCAAATGTCGCTGGCGGACTTGGCGGCGGCTATCAAGCCGGATGACGCGCACTTTGCCCGTACCCGCTTGCTGGCGCTGGAGAACACCTGGAACGGCCTGCGCATGTCCATGGAATATTTGCAGCAGGCGGCCGAATTCGCGCGCCAACGCGGGCTGGCGGTTCATCTCGATGGTGCGCGCGTCATGAATGCCGCTGTCGATCAGGCGGTTGCCCTTGGCGGCGATGCATTCACAGAATTGCGCGCTATCACTGACTTGTTTGACAGCGTGTCGGTGTGTTTCAGCAAGGGTCTGGGGGCGCCCGTCGGTTCTGCCTTGTGCGGGTCGCATGAATTGATTCAGAAAGCACACCGCTGCCGCAAAATGCTGGGCGGCGGCATGCGTCAATCCGGCGTGCTGGCCGCAGCTGCATTGCATGCCCTGGACCACCATGTGCATCAACTGGCCCGGGACCATGTCCTGGCAAAGCGTCTGGCCGATGGGGTGCGCGGCTTGCCGGGCCTGAGCGTGTGTTCTGCCCAAACCAATATCGTGTTTGTTGATGTGGCCGGCGGCCGCGGCCCGGCACTGCTTGAACACTTGAAACGTGACAATGTCCTGGCCACCGGTGTGAGCAGTCTGCGTTTTGTCACCCATCTGGATGTTGACGAAGCTGGCATTGACCGGGCCATGGCCAGTGTGCGCAGTTTTGTTGAAACCGCCGGTGCCGATGCGCTTGCACCAGCGCGTTCCGGCGGACCTTATTGATGTCCCGGCGATCCACCAGTGCTGATTTTTTGGAGTTCACATGACCATCACAGCCAGCGAAGCCCTGCAACGCACCATCGAGCACCGTGAAATTTTTCATGATGAAATGCTGCAACTCATGCGCATGATCATGGGCGGAGAACTCACCCCGCTGATGACAGCGGCCATTCTCACCGGCTTGCGCGTCAAGAAAGAAACCATAGGCGAGATCACGGCAGCCGCGCAAGTCATGCGCGAGTTCTCTACCAAGGTGGATGTGACCGACCGGCGTCATCTGGTCGATATCGTCGGCACCGGCGGCGACGGCTCACACACATTCAATATTTCAACTTGCGCCATGTTTGTGGCGGCGGCGGCCGGCGCGCGTGTCAGCAAGCACGGTGGGCGCAGCGTCAGCAGCAAAAGCGGCAGCGCCGATGTGCTGGAAAACCTGGGTGTGAATATCAACCTGAGCCCGGCGGCCATTGCCGAATGCATTGCACAAACCGGTATCGGTTTCATGTTTGCCCCGAACCACCATCCTGCCATGAAGAACGTGGCGCCGGTGCGCAAAGAGCTTGGCGTGCGAACGATGTTCAACATCCTCGGGCCGCTGACCAACCCGGCCTCGGCGCCGAATATTTTGATGGGTGTGTTCCACCCCGATCTGGTCGGCATACAGGTGCGGGCATTGCAGCGACTCGGCGCCGAGCATGCTGTGGTGGTGTACGGGCGTGACGGCATGGACGAGGTCAGTCTGGGCGCTGCCACGCTGGTCGGCGAACTGAAAAACGGCGAGATCTCCGAGTA
The DNA here is from genome assembly GCA_009693225.1 of Limnohabitans sp. Classification (GTDB taxonomy): domain Bacteria; phylum Pseudomonadota; class Gammaproteobacteria; order Burkholderiales; family Burkholderiaceae_C; genus Limnohabitans. The sequence goes on from SHXP01000137.1 coordinate 4,037, forward strand.
CGACATCCATCCTGAGGATTTCGGTCTGACCATGGCCAGTCACCGCGCCTTGCGTGTTGATACCCCCGAGGACTCACGCGATATGCTGCAGGCCGTATTGAGCAATCAGTCCGGGCCGGCACTCGACATTGTTGCGCTGAACGCCGGCGTGGCCTTGTATGCGGCGAATGTCGCGCCGACCATGGCGGCCGGTTTGCAACTGGCGCAACAGGCTTTGAGCAGCGGTCAGGCACAGGCCAAGTTGACGCAATTCATCGAATTCACCAGCCGCCACGGCGCGGCTTGACCCGAGGAACCCCAGTGAGCGACATACTGAACAAAATAGTGCAGACCAAGCACGAGGAAGTGGCCCGGCGTCGCAGTAAAACCCCGCTGCAAGCGGTACGCGAAGACGCCGAAAGACGCGTCATGACACGTGGATTCGAGGCTGCATTGCGCGCCAAAATCGTCGGCGGCCAGGCCGCAGTCATTGCTGAAATCAAGAAAGCCAGCCCGTCCAAAGGCTTGTTGCGTGAAGACTTTATTCCTGCGGATATTGCGCAAAGTTACGCTTATGGCGACGGCCGAATCAGTGCCGCCTGTTTATCGGTGCTCACCGATGAAAGCTATTTCCAGGGCAGCGCAGACTATTTAAAACAGGCCCGTGCCTCATGCGACTTGCCGGTCTTGCGCAAGGACTTCATGGTCGACATCTACCAGATCTACGAGTCGCGGGCCATGGGAGCGGACTGTGTGTTGCTGATCGCGGCATGCCTGGACGACGCGCAAATGGCCGAGTTCGAAGCCGCCGCCCGCAGCCTGGACATGGCGGTACTGGTTGAGGCGCACGACAGCACGGAGATGCAACGCGCGCTCAAACTGAAAACACCTTTGCTGGGTGTGAATAACCGCAATTTACGCACCTTTGAGGTGTCGCTCGATACCACGCTCGATCTATTCAAAGACTTGCCCGCAGACCGCCTGCTGGTCACAGAAAGCGGCATCACCACCCAAGCCGATGTGCAGCGCATGCGCGACGCCGGCGTACAGGCATTTCTGGTCGGCGAAGCCCTCATGCGGGCCAAAGAGCCCGGCGAGGCGCTGGCGCGATTGTTCGGTGACTGATACCCGGTCCTTGAAGTGTGCCAACCCGGCTGACTGGGCGGTGCATCCGTCCTGGCAGCCATTGGTGCAAAGCTTCTGGCACAGCTCTCAAGCGCAGTCTTTGCTGACATTTGTAAGCGACCGCATAGCTGCCGGTGCGCGCATTTTTCCACCTGAGCCCCTTCGCGCACTCAGGCTCACGCCCTTGCAACAGGTGTGCATTGTCTTGCTGGGCCAGGATCCCTACCACGGCATGGGGCAGGCGCAAGGTTTGTCTTTTTCTGTCGCTGCCGGAGTCAGGCCGCCGCCTTCATTGCAGAATATTTTCAAGGAGTTGCAAGCGGACACCGGTTTGCAACCGCCGATGAGCGGGTCGCTGGTGCGCTGGGCTGAAAGCGGCGTGTTGCTGCTCAATACCTGCCTGTCGGTCGAGGAAGCCAGACCCGCGTCCCATGCAGGCAAGGGCTGGGAGATGTTGACCGATAGCATCATCAGCGCCGTGGTGCAGCAACCACAGCCTGTGGTCTTTTTGTTATGGGGTGCGCACGCTCAGGCCAAGCGACATCTGATCGAAGCCGTCGCTGGCTCAGAACGGCTGCTGTTGCAGGCCAACCACCCGTCGCCTTTGTCAGCCTTGCGTGGTCCGGCGCCTTTCATGGGTTGCCGCCACTTTTCTGCCGCTCAGGCCTGGTTGCAGCGCCGGGGCGTCGGTTTCACCTGGGACCTGGAAGAGTAGTTAGTGCGCCCCCACTTTTTCTTGTCAGGCAGTTGGAAAGCTTAATCAAGCAAAATTGTGCTATAGTCTTTGGCTCGCTGGAGGGGTGCCCGAGTGGCTAAAGGGGGCAGACTGTAAATCTGTTGGCTTACGCCTACGCTGGTTCGAATCCAGCCTCCTCCACCACGTGTCCGGGTGAACTGTAGCCGTGTAGAAAGCAGTGTCGCGTGGGTTCCGGCGGTCGATGCGGGAGTAGTTCAATGGTAGAACCTTAGCCTTCCAAGCTAATGACACGGGTTCGATTCCCGTCTCCCGCTCCAGGCGGTGTTGGTGATCAGGCGAAGTGTTTTCGCCCATGTGGCTCAGTGGTAGAGCACTCCCTTGGTAAGGGAGAGGTCGCGGGTCCGATTCCCGCCATGGGCACCAGTTTTCATTGTGCAGTATCTGTGAGTTTTTTTTCGGGGTCGAAGAATGGCAAAAGGCAAATTTGAGCGGACAAAACCGCACGTCAACGTGGGCACCATCGGCCACGTGGACCATGGCAAGACGACGCTGACGGCGGCGATCACGATGATTTTGTCGGCGAAGTTTGGCGGCGAAGCTAAAGCTTACGACCAGA
>SHXP01000138.1 GCA_009693225.1 Limnohabitans sp.
ATGTACAGAGGCGGCTGGCTGGTTGACAGAGACGATTTGTATGCGCAGGCAGACGCGACACCTGGTGACATTGATTTTGTTCAAACCTATGACGACTACCCGGTCATCGTGATGATGCAGTTTGAAGATCTGGGTTTTTGCGCCAAAGGGGAAGGTCCGGCCTTTGTGAATGCACACAGCCTGACCTACGACGGCAGTTTTCCCCACAACACCAGCGGCGGGCAGTTGTCCTCTGGGCAGGCAGGGGCTGCGGGCGGCTTTATCGGCATGACCGAGGCCATACGCCAGCTCACAGACAGCGCAGACAAGCGAGGAGTTTCCGGGGCCCAACTCGGACTGGTGTCAGGCTATGGCATGGTGGCCTACGATCGTTGCGTATGCACCGGTGCTGTCATTCTGGGCAGATCCGCATGACGCTACCCATACAACGGCCCGATCGCAAAAACCCGGTCACAGCGACCAGGCAATCAAACCTCCCACCAGCCGAACGGGGCCGGGTGGCCTTGGGCATGACAGCCGGTGCCGCCAGGGGGGTGTTTGAGTTACAGGTTTGCACAGACTGCGGCTGCGTGCAATACCCGCCGCGCGAAGCCTGTGGCCAATGTCTGTCGGTCGACTTGAAGTGGCAAGCGCAGAACGGCGCAGGCAATTTGTTGAGTTCGACCACGCTTCATCACAGCAATGATTTGTATTTTCGCGATCGCCTGCCCTGGCGACTGGGTTTGGTGCAACTCGATGCCGGACCGACCGTGATGACGCATTTGCACGGCGAGGTAGGTCAGGCACCTGTGCGAGTGCAAGTCGGTGCCAGACTTGACCGGGCCGGTCAGGCGGTCCTGATCACCTACCCCGAACAAGGAGGAACACATATGGCAGACGACAAGATGCTGCGTGAAATGACCAGTGACCCAAAGTACCGCAAGGCTTTGGTGACTGACGGCAAGACTGCGCTGGGGCAAGCCATTGTCAAAGCCTTGATCCTTGCAGGCGCCGACACGGTATGGGTAGGTCAATCCGAACCTTGGAAGCAGGCTGACGGTCTGCTGGAAATTGCGTCCATGCCGCAAGTCTTTCTGGTGCCGCTGGATCTGACCGATGGACGCTCTGTCACAGAACTGGCGGGCGAAATCGGCGGTAAAGTGGACATGGTCATCAACAATGCCGAAATGCACCGCAACCACGGCATAGCCGGACGGCGAGGCACGGATAGCGCCAAAGCAGAGATGGAAATCAATTACTTCGGTTTGCTGCGATTGGCGCAGGCCTTCGGCCCGGCGCTTGCAGCGCGGGCGGCCGATGGCACCACCCACGCAACAGCCTGGGTCAATCTGCTGTCTATTTATGCGCTCAGCAATTTCCCCGCACACGGCACCTTCAGCGCCTCTAAGGCGGCAGCGTATTCGCTGGCCCAGTGCCTGAGGGCCGAGATGCAACCCAGCGGCATTCGAGTGATCAATGTCTTTCCTGGACCCATAGACGACGAATGGAACCAGCAGATTGCCCCCCCCAAGCTGTCTCCTGAGTCGCTGGCGGCAGCCATCATCAAAGCCTTGCGTGATGGCGTAGAGGATGTGTATCCCGGTGATATCGCGCAGGAATGGTTGCAACGCTGGCGGGACAACCCGAAAGTGCTGGAACGTGAAATTTCAAAAAATGGAGCTTAACGCCATGACACAGGCACCCACAGACAGCACGGGCACACTGGCACCAGCACATCTTTTGGCGGCGCTGGCCGCGGCGCTGGCCAATGGTGGTATCCGAGTGATTGATCTCACACAAACCTTGAAACCGGAATTTCCGCAAATCGTTCTGCCACCGGAAATGGGGCAATGCTGGCCGTTCAGAATAGAAGAAGTGTCTCGTTATGACGAACGCGGCCCGGGCTGGTACTGGAACAATTTTTCCTGCGGTGAACATACCGGCACCCATTTTGATGCACCCATACACTGGATTTCCGGGCGGGACCTGCCGCACAACTCGGTGGACACTATCCCGCCGCAGCATTTTGTCGCGCCTGCCTGTGTCATAGATTGTTCTGCACAAGTCAGCGGCAATGACGACTACCTGCTGACGGTGCAAGACATAGAACGTTATGAAACCTTGCACGGGAGAATTCCCAAGGGGTCCTGGGTGTTGATGCGCACTGACTGGTCCAGGCGGCAGGACCCGCAGGCCTATCAAAATTTTGACAAGACAGGTCAACACACACCGGGACCCGATACGCTGGCGGTGCAATTTCTGGTTGAACAACGCAATGTGCTGGGGTTCGGTTCTGAAACCATAGGAACAGATGCCGGCCAAGGCGCTCATCTTCACCCGCCATATCCATGCCACTACTACATGCATGGTGCTGGCCGCTATGGTCTTCAGTGCCTGAGCAATCTGGATTTATTGCCGGCCACAGGCTCCTTGCTGATTTGTCCGCCCTTGAAAATTGAAAATGGCAGCGGCAGTCCTTTGCGGGTGCTGGCCCTGGTCGGACATCAGCCATGACACACGTGCCCGCTATTGCAGCAGTCACCGGCGGCAGTGCCGGTATCGGTCAAGCCATTTGTGAAGATCTGCTGGCCAAAGGTTACGAAGTGATCTCTTTGTCCCTGGGTAAGCCGCAAATCTCCCATCCTCGATTTCACACGATGGAAGTTGATTTGACGGACAGGCATGCCAGCGCGCAAGCCTTGACGCACTTGACGCAAGGCTTTGAGGTAACGACCCTGGTGCATAACGCAGGGGTGATCAGGCCGGCCTTGATTGCCGATGTCACACTGGACCAACTCGATGAATTGGTCAGCCTGCATCTGGGCTGCGCCATACAACTCGTGCAAGCGGTATTGCCGCAAATGCGTTCGGCTCAATTTGGACGCATTGTGCTGATGTCCTCGCGTGCGGCCCTGGGTGCCATCACGCGCAGTGCTTACTCGGCCACCAAAGCCGGCATGCTAGGCATGATGCGTACCTGGGCGCTTGAACTTGGCCCGCACGGCATCACCGTCAATGCGGTTGCCCCGGGGCCGATACGCACCGATATGTTTTACGAAGTGATTCCCAAAGACAGCGAACGGGAGCAGGCACTGTCCGCAGCCATTCCCGTCAGACGACTGGGTGACCCGGTAGACGTGGCGCACGCTGTTAGTTTTCTGACCTCACCGCAAAGCAGTTTCATCACCGGACAAGTACTGTACGTCTGCGGCGGTTCGAGTGTGGGCAGCCTGACGCTTTGACATCAGCTTGACGGTCCGTATTCACAATTTCACCGTGAATGCCTGACTGAATGGATTCAGCGGGTTGTGCGACAGGATTTACTTTTTCCTAGGCGGCAGGCCTGTGTGCTGCGTCAATATTTTGCCCGGCGCGGCTCCTCTCCTCCAACCTGATTCCACACAAGAAGGCAAACACCGTGCTAAAACGCGTCCTATTCAACGAAGACCATGAAGCATTCCGCAGCATGGTGCGGCGCTTCATCGAAAAGGAAATAGCCCCCTTCCACGCTGACTGGGAAGAGTCAGGCATTGTGCCGCGTGAACTCTGGCTCAAGGCCGGCGCCGCCGGCATGTTGTGCTGCACAGTCCCCGAAAAGTATGGCGGGGCCGCGGCAGACTACCTGTTCGACGTTGTGGTGTTCGAGGAAATAGCGCGCTTGGGTTACAGCGGCCCGGGCTTCCTGATCCATTGCGATCTCGTGGCCACGTACATCGCCAGTTTCGGGACAGAGGATCAGAAGGCGCGCTGGTTGCCGAAGATGGTCACGGGCGAGGCGATCGGGTCACTCGGCATGACCGAGCCGCATGCCGGTTCGGATCTGAAGGCGATCCGCACGAAGGCCGTGCGCGATGGCGACGACTACGTGATTTCGGGGCAGAAGGTGTTCATCTCCAACGGCCAGTTGTGCGACGTGATCGTGCTGGCCACGAAGACCGACAGCAGCGCGGGCGCCAAGGGCGTGACACTATTCCTGGTAGACACCCGCCTGCCGGGTTTTCGGCGCGGCAAGAACCTGAAAAAGCTGGGCATGAAGGCGCAGGACACCTCCGAACTGTTCTTTGATGAGGTGCGGGTGCCTGCCACCGCCATGGTCGGAGAAGAAGGCAAGGGCTTCGATCTGATGATGACCAAGCTGGCGCAGGAGCGGCTGGCACAGGCGATCCGCTCTGCCACCGTCGCCGAGACTGTCGTCGACTACACCGTCGAATACACCACGCAACGCAAGGCCTTCGGCAAGACCATCGGCGACTTCCAGAACACCCAGTTCAAGCTCGCCGAGTTGCAGACCGAAGCCGTGGTCGGTCGCCAGATGGTCGACCGTTGCATCGCGGCATTCATTGCGGGGGAGCTCGATGCCATCGATGCCGCCATGGCCAAGATGTGGCTCAGCAACATGCACTGCAAGGTCGTCGACGAATGCCTGCAGTTGTTCGGTGGCTGGGGCTACATGTGGGAATATCCGATCGCACGCGCCTACGCCGATGCCCGCATCGTCAAGATCGCCGGCGGCTCGATCGAGGTGATGAAACACATCATCGGACGCCATATGTTCTCGGCCCTCAAGCCACGCAAGGAAGCGAGTCCCGGTCATGTCGGCATCAACCCCACCTAACGGATTATCCCGTACGGTCAAAAAATCCATCCGAGCCAATTCCCAGATCAAAACCACCGCGTGAATAGCCACTGCCGCCAACCCAGCTTGGGCAGCCACAGGCCCGGTGAGCACGATCCAAGCGCCATGGCCTAGACCGTGGCTGGCTGATCCAACCCCCCAAGCCGCCTTGCGGTGATAGCAGCGCAGCAGTCTACCCAGCCTTTCTTGGCATTCAATGTCAGCCGTGATATGCGACTTGGCCTCTTGGCGAATGCCCACCTCCAGCCAGCCTACGCCGCCCTTGATGGCATCGGCAAAAGCCATCGAGCGGTGCCAGGTGCGAGCCAGAGGTCGACCAACTGGAAGCGTCTCTGACAGCTATTTCCGCGAAGCGCAGTGGAGAGTTCGGCGCCAGTACACCAAATTAGCGGTGCCGGTGCATGCGCGGTGGCGGCACCAGGGCCGCAACGGCATAGCGTGCGGGCAACGTGTAAACTGCAAGCAGGGTCCGGCGAGCGCGGCCCAGGGAGCACCGCCATGACAATTGCCGAGTTCAAGGACACCGTCACCACAGCCGCTCAGTTGCGTGAGGTGCTTGGCCAGCCAAGCGCCATGGTCGAAGCCAAGGTGATTTCTGCGCTGGACGTGCATTGCCGCGAGTTCATCGCCAAGTCCCCGTTCTTGCTGGTCGCCTCGGCCGACGATGCCGGCAAAGTGGACGTGTCACCCAAGGGCGACCCGGCCGGGTTCGTGCTGGTGCTAGACAATCACACGCTGGCGATCCCCGAGCGGCTTGGGAACCGGTTGGCTGATACCTTCCTGAACATCCTCAAGCGCCCGCAGGTGGGCTTGCTGTTCGTGGTTCCCGGCAAGCGCGAAACCCTGCGCGCGGGCGGCACGGCGAAGATCGTGCGGGATGACTGGCTGCTCGAGCGCATGGCGGTGGGCGGCAAGAAGCCCGCGCTGGCGACCGTGGTCACGGTGGACCGCGTGTTCTTTCACTGCGCCAAGTGCGTGATCCGCTCCAGCCTATGGAACCCGCAAGGCTGGCCGGATGCGCAGAGCTTGTCATCGCTTGCCCAAGCGGTGAAGGATCACGCTAACCTGAGCGATAGTGTCGAGGTCGTGCAAGCAGGTATCGATGCCAGTTACCGCGACCGACTCTATTGAGGCGGCCAAATATACAAAAGCACTACGACCAGTCGTTGCATGCCCACATGGTCAAAATATCCATCCGAGTCAATTTCCAGATCAAAGCTGCCGCTCTAGCAGCCACCACCGCCAACCCAGCGCCCAGCAGCTCAACCCAGCCCAGGCAACCGCAGCGCCCCAGCCGCCCCACACATCACAGGCCGCTGAGCACCCGACTGCCCAACAGCCCAACACGCACCGCCCGGCCAGCAGTAAACTGAGTTTTGAACCCGTAAAATGCACGGGCTGGGGCACTCGAACTGCTGGGACACCCAAACAGTTGCAATATGCAACTCTTGGCTTATTACACGAAATATTACACGGTGTATTTTTTACTGTGTAAGCGGTTGTGGTTCTGTCGCAGTAAGCATAGACGACAATCCGGCCATGCTTGATTTCCGTAAAAGTCTGATCAACAGCACCTTGAACAAGGTCCTCCAACGGCTTCACTATCCGCTGGAAGTGATGCTGACCTGTGTGCGCTGGTACGTGGCCTATCCACTGAGCCTTCGGCATGTGGAAGAAATGATGCAGGAGAGAGGCGTTTTTGTTGACCACTCTACAGTGCACCGCTGGGCAATCAAGATGGTACCGGTGCTCGCTGCCGTCTTTCGCAGGCGCAAACGAGCCGTTGGTCGGAG
>SHXP01000139.1 GCA_009693225.1 Limnohabitans sp.
AAACTGCGCAAGAGCTTCGACAAGGAAGGCTACGGTACACCGGCCTACATGAAGATTCAGAAATCCATCAGCGAAGAAATGATGACCGTGCGCTTCACCGCGCGCACCATTGAAAAGCTGTGCGATCTGGTGCGCTCGCAAGTCAACGATGTGCGCAAAAAAGAACGCGAACTGTGCCGCATCATTGTCGACCGTTGCGGCATGCCGCAAGAGATGTTCTTCAAGGAATTCCCCGCCAACCTGCTGAACCTGAAGTGGGTGGAAAAGCAGTCTGCTGCGGGCAAGTCCTGGTCGGTCACCATGACCCGCAATATCCCGACCATCCAGGAATTGCAGACCAAACTGACTGACCTGCAAAACCGCGTGGTCGTGCCTCTAGCCGAACTCAAGGACATCAACAAGCGCATGAACGAAGGCGAACGCTCCTCGCGCAACGCCAAAAAGGAAATGATCGAGGCCAACTTGCGCCTGGTCATCTCCATCGCCAAAAAATACACCAACCGCGGCCTGCAATTCCTGGACTTGATTCAAGAAGGCAACATCGGTTTGATGAAAGCGGTCGACAAGTTTGAATACCGTCGCGGCTACAAGTTCTCCACCTACGCCACCTGGTGGATCCGCCAGGCCATCACGCGCTCCATCGCCGACCAGGCGCGAACCATCCGCATCCCGGTGCACATGATCGAAACCATCAACAAGATGAACCGTATCAGCCGTCAGCATTTGCAGGAGTTCGGCTTCGAGCCCGATGCCTCTGTGCTGGCGGAAAAAATGGAAATGCCGGAAGACAAAATCCGCAAGATCATGAAGATCGCCAAAGAGCCGATTTCCATGGAGACACCGATCGGCGACGACGACGATTCGCACCTGGGCGACTTCATCGAAGACGGCGCCAACACCGCGCCCATCGAGGCTGCCATGCAAGCCGGTTTGCGCGATGTGGTCAAAGAAATCCTTGACGGCCTGACACCGCGCGAAGCCAAGGTGCTGCGCATGCGTTTCGGCATCGAAATGGACAACGACCACACCCTGGAAGAAGTCGGCAAACAATTTGATGTGACACGCGAGCGTATCCGTCAGATCGAAGCCAAAGCCTTGCGCAAACTCAAGCACCCCAGCCGCTCGGACAAACTGCGCAGCTTCATCGACACCTTGTGACCCCGCACCACAACCGGCACGGCGTGATCGCCATGTCGGCGGGCATGGTGTCATTTGTCATGAACGACACGCTGGTCAAATTCGTCAGCCACACCCTGCCCGCTGCCCAGCTTATTTTTTTACGCGGCCTGCTGTCGGTCGCTATCCTGCTGCTGCTGGCACGCCTGACCGACCCGCAGGCGCTTTCGCGCGAATGGCGCCAGCACATGGTTCAACGCTGGGTGCTGGCCCGGTCTTTGCTGGACGGCGCTGCCAGCCTGGTTTATTTGAGCGCCTTGTTCCATATGCCGCTGGGTAATGCCACCGCCATCAATATGTCCACCCCCTTGCTGATCGCCCTGCTGTCGGGTCTGCTGCTGGGTGTGCATGTCAGCCTGCGCAACTGGCTGATCATCGGGCTGGGCTTTGCCGGTGTGTTGATGGTGGTGCAACCGCAGGCTGAAGGCTTTAACGCCTGGGCCTGGGTAGCGCTGTGCGGCACCTGCCTGCACGCCATGCGCGATATGTGCGTGCGCTTTATTCCGCCGCAAGTACCCTCAAACATGATCGCCGCCGGCACAGCGCTGACCGCCACCGTGATGGCCGGCATCTGGGGCCTGTGGATCGACTGGGTGGCGGTGTCGTCCTTGCATTGGCTGATGATGGCCGCTGCCTCCCTGTTTTTAAGCGGCGGCTATTTCTGTTTGATCCTGGCCACGCGCATGGCCGACATGAGCGTGATTGCGCCGTTTCGTTACATGGGCCTGCTGACCGCCGTGGTGGCAGGCTTTGTCATCTGGGGCGATGTACCGAACGCCATGGCCTGGTGCGGCATGGTTCTGCTGGTCGGCGCAGGCCTGCTGATGCTGCGCCTGAACCGCAGCAGTTAACAAAAGCGGCTTAGGCACAGCGGTTCAGGTTCTTTCAGTGCGGCGGCTTCCAGGAAGCGCCCATCAAGGTATTAGACGGCAGGGTTTCGTCCAGCAGTTTGCGCGCGGTTTCCACGCCGGCCACCGGCAGACCTTGGGGGTCGAGCTTGCCGATTTGCACCAGCACGCTGGCCTGGTCCCAGTAAATATGCTCGTGGTAGAGCTTGTCGCCACGGAATTTCACAATCGCGATCAAGGGGATTTCAACCCGCTTGCCGGTCGGTGCAATGCCGGGCAGCATCCACGGCACTTCGCAGGTGTGGGTGAAACAAAACAGCATTTCGTCGACGATTTGCGTGGCGCCCACAGTGCGTGAAATCGGGATCAGACTGGTGTCAGGTGGGTTGCTGTTGATAAAATGGTTCTGGTAGAAATGCGCCAGCATTTTGTGACCGACGCCGCCGGTCATGGTCGGGATGTGGTTGACGTAGGGCTCGTCCACCATGGTTGTCATGGTGGTGGCGACATCGCGGGTGGCGAATTCGTATTCGCAATGCTTGTCCCACAGCGCCGACAGGTTGTAGTTCGGGCCGATCGCGGCTTTGAACGCCGCCATGCTGCGCTGGTGCGCCATCAAGGCCGCCGGTTTGTCAAAGTGATCGCCGCCGTTGCGGGCAAAGGCATGGTCCACACCAGGGTACACATAAGCTTCGACATGCAGGTGGCCGGCCAGCGCGCCGGTGATGGCGGCTTGCGCTTCAGGCGGGCAGAACTGGTCTTTTTCCGCGATGTGCAGGACCAGCTTGTTTTTGATGTTGCCGGCTTCGCTCAAAGCATTGTCGATACCGACGCCGTAATAGGACACGCTGACTGAAGCATCGGTGCGGCAGGCCGCCAGGTAAGCGAGTTTGCCGCCCAGGCAAAAACCGAGCACGCCGGGCTGGCCTTGCACCTCAGGCATGGCACGCAATGCATTCAGGCTGGCCTGTATGTCGTCCACACCCTTGGCCTCGTCAAAGCCCTGGTAAAAACCGAAGGCGCGTTGCCAGTCCTCGGGTGTGTAGCCGAGTTGCACGCCGGGTTCCTGGCGCCAGAACAAATCGGGCACCAGCACCACATAACCTTCCTGCGCGTAATAGTCGGCGACCTCGCGCATAGAAATGTTGACGCCGAAAATCTCCTGGGCAATCACCAGGCCCGGCCCCTTGCCGCCGGCGGGCAGCGACAAATAGCCTTGAAACGTGCCGCTTTTATCGCCGGCCTGAATATCCATCATGCGTGTCGTCATTTGCTGATCTCCTCAAAAATAAACATTGACCGGGATTTAATCACACCGTTTTTACCCCCCCCGGCAACAAGCCTTTGTTATCACGGCACTTTCGCCTGCGCGGCTTCGTTTTCCACTGTCTTGCGCAATGCCGCCAGCTATGCTGCGGGGTTGTCGCGCCCGGCCAGACCGGGTGCGGCTTGCATCAAGCGGTCGAATTTGCTGCTGCCGCGCGCGTGGGTGTCGCTGTAGCCTTTGACCAAGCGGCGACAGCGGATAACTTCGACGGCCAGCAAATAATCCTGTTGCATCAGGCTGTGCACCGTGTCCATCCATTGCGTCAGGTGCGCGGTTTCCACAACGTGACGACGGCTGTGGCGGCGAAAACGCCTCAGACCCGCGAGCATTTGCAGCATGCATTGGCCCGTGACGGTATGCGGCCGCAGGCGTTTACCGTCACCGATCACAACCAGCAACAGTTTTTTCAAGGGCGGCAAACCTTCAATCAACCGGCCCCATGAGGCAGGCATCAAACCGTAAATCTCTTCGATGCGAGGGTGGAAAAACTCCACGCTGCCGACGACTTCATCCGCGCCGGCACCGACTTCTTCGCGCAGACGCTGCGTGCGTTGCACACGGGTTTTGAGTTCGGCCACACGGATCACATCGTCATACGCCATGGCCACCGCCAGCCAGCGCGCCGCTTCCAGCGTGGCTAGGTGCGCGTGCTGTGCGCCACCGTGCGCCAGCCCGAGCTGGTGCAAAGCCGCCATGCGTTCCAGGTAGTCATGGCCGTAGGCAATGTCCTGAAACTCCAGCACGCGTTGCAAGCCAGCGCCCAGCATGGCGTGACATTCAGGAGGAAATTCTTTTTCAATACGCGCACGCAAAGGCTCGACCTGCGCAGTGGTGGCACGCGCGAGCAAGGGGCGCGGCGCGGTCGCCATCGGGTCCGCCGCTGTGTCGTGTTGTTGCGGCTGGCGCGTCGCCTGCAAACCCGCCCGGAAACATTTCAGACTGGCTTCAACGCCTATGCCTGCGCGGCGGATCGTGTCTTCATAAGCCGCATCCTCAAAAGGCAACTCGGCGGCACCAGCCAGCGCACCGAACAAGGCAGCCGACAACACGCTGCGCTCGCGGCGGGCGATGGCTTGCATGTCGTCGTGCAGAAAACGCCGCGCGTGTGTCAGGCCTGCACCCAGCACCGCAGAGGCATCGGCGATGCCGTTACCGAGATTGACTTTCTCCAGCGTCGCGTAATCGCGGTGTAAAGAAGTGATGAGTGTGCTTCTGTCTGCGGTCACCAGGCCGCGTTGCATGGCGCGGCCGGCCTCCATCAACTCGGAGGCGATGACGATATCGATCTCGCCTGGCACCGGCATTTGCGCCAGCAACGGCGACTTGCCGCCGGCCGTGATGTACGCCTGTGCGTACAACTCGATGTAATAAATGGTGGCGCCGGTGCGTTGCGCCACACCGGCGACCGAGGTGGCCTGCGCCAGATAGTGTCTGTGCGTGGCCAGGTCGACGATCCAGTCGACCAGCACACCACCGCCCTGCCCGCCCATGGCGAGGATGGCGATGGTGATCGAGCGCGAGGGGTCGTCACCCAGGGTAGGCGCCGTGGTCATGCTGCGAAGTCCTCATAAAGTGCCCGCGCGTGCAAGCTGCGCTGCTGGCGGCGCTGCATCCAGCCGACCACGGTCTGCTGCCAGCGGTGCAGCCATTTTTCAAAAGCACCTGCATTGCGCACCCACTCGATGCGGTAGAACGAGGGGCACAACACAGCGGCATCAGCGACTTCGTCGCAATGCCCGCAGGCCACACAGCCGTCGTCCACATGCGCCACCAGGTCGGGCTTGAGCGGATCGCCGCTGTTTTTCAAGGTCAGTGAAGGACAACCTGAGAGCCGCATGCAGGCGTGGTCGCCGCTGCACACCGAGGCGTCGACACCGAATTTTTCTTTCACCACGCGCTCACCGCTGTTCACCGCAGCGGCGATTTGCGGTTTGACGCGCCGCTGCTTGTTCAGCATGCATTCGCTTTGCGCGATCACCACCTTGGGGCCCTGGTAATCGGTCGTCAAGGCCTCGTTGAGCACATCGCGCATGAGGTTGACGTCGTAGGTGTAGTCCACGGTCTTCACCCATTCCACACCGACACCGCGCACAGCGGCTTCGATAGGGTGTTGCATGCTGCGGTTGTCTTTGTGCGAGCGCGATGACAACAGGTCCTGGCCGCCGGTGGCTGCCGAGTAGTTGTTGTCCACAATGACGATGACGCCGTCGGCCTTGTTGAACACCGCATTGCCAATGCCGCTGGCCAGACCGTTGTGCCAGAAGCCGCCGTCGCCCATGACCGAAATCGAGCGTTTGCCGGCCTCCACATTCATCGCCGCCGCACTGGATGCACCGAGGCCTTAGCCCATGGTGGTCGCACCCAGGTGAAACGGCGGCATGGCGGCGAACAAATGGCAGCCGATGTCGGCCGAGATATGGTGCATGCCCAGGTCCTGCTGCACCAAGGTCATGGCAGAAAAAATCGGCCGCTCCGGGCAGCCGACGCAAAACCCCGGCGGGCGCGCCGGCACCACCGCAGCCAGTTCGGGGGCGGCCAGCCGGGTCATCGCTGCCACCGCCGCCTGCGCCTGTGCGGCGCCGCTGAGCTGGGTTTTGGCCTGGTGTCGATGACGGCACCGGCCTGTTGTCCCGCCTGTGAGGGTTTGAGCGGCATACCGAGTGACACCAGTTTGGCCAGCGCCGCCGGGTGGTACTTCGACAGAAAAGCATGAAGCCCGCGCTTCAAGGTCTGCACCGTGTATTCACCGGCCTGCGGCAGCATGTCCTTGCCGTGCACCATGGTGCGGATCTGCGCGCGCCCGAGCACCGTGTGTATCGCCTGCTCGTGGTACTCGGGCTGGCCTTCCTCGATCATCAGAACGGCTTTCTTGCCGTCGCAAAACCGCTGTATCTCTTCGTCAATCACCGGGTAGGCGACGTTCATCACATACAAGGGCACACGCGTTTTGCCGAAGATATCGGCCATGTCATACGCCATCATGGCGCGCATCACGTTGTTGT
>SHXP01000140.1 GCA_009693225.1 Limnohabitans sp.
CTTTGATGCCCTTTTTATGCAACCGAACGACTTGCTTGCGCCTTTCGTGCAGTTGCTCCAGTGTTTGATATCTTGCGTCTTCTTTGTCCATGAGCAATACATGGGAGCGCTCACCAGAAATTCAAGACTTCATCGGGCCGAATCTATAGATGTGCAGTAAATCCCGAAAAAGCCGGTGAAATGTATTTAATCGCATTATTAGCGCGGTCTTGCAAAGCGACTGATGCCAGTGTTCTCCACACCTGGGGTTTGTACTCAACGCGTCCGTTTGCACCCATTCCCCAAACCTCATAAGCGGTGATTTCTATGGTACCCAGCAAAACTGGACCTGAACTCGCATTTTCAAATCCAACAAATGCCTGACGATTACTGCTTGGAAGAAGGGTTGAAGAGTCGGGGGCGAGTTCAATTTCTGCTTGGGCAATGCCCTTGATACCTTCACCCAGATCGCGTGAAGCTTTGACACCCAATCTACTGGTTCCGTTAGAAGCAAACAAACCCTGATAGTCAGCTTTCGCACTTGTATAGGGGTTGGTTAAAGCTTGGCTTTGCAAGCCCTGATCCAATAGGCCATAGAGTCTCACACCGCCTGAAACATCTACGTCAGCCAGTGCATTTCCAAATGTCGAAAGGGTTGCCACGACAGCAATGCTCAAAACAGGGCGGGAAAAGAAAAATAAAGACATGGTGAAGAAGAGGTAAGTGACAGAAGATTCAAATTATAAATGAGAATTACTCTTATTCGTATTTCTATAAATGGATCAAGTTTTTTTTAAAGAACACCTTTTCAATATTTTCAAGACTTGGTGCGGCCGGCGTCAAAGCCTATGGGATAAATTGACATCAGGACGCTATCTGATGTCCTGGCAGGGGTTGGGCGTTTCTTTGAAACTGATCGGACCGAAATCCCTAGCGGCCTGCGTAAACCGTTGACTTTGGCAAACCCTTTGAGACCGCGGGGGGCGGCTTTGCCGCCGTGAGATCCGCGTCACTCAGGGTGTGTAAAAAAGCCAGTAAATCGTCGATATCCTGTTCGCTCAACCTTGCTGCTTCGCCGGCACTTTGGTCGTAAGGAATCTCACTGCTATTGACATTATTTTGGTATCGTCCGGGGACATCATTGAAGCGCTGTGACGAACTGCCATACCAGCGTGAAGGATCGGTATCACGGCTTGCATAAAAAGCGATTACTTCCCTTAAGTCGCTAAATCTTGCGTTGTGAAAAAAAACACGTCGAACCGCTATATTTCGCAAGGACGGTACTTTGAAGGCGCCGCATTCCCCGGTTGTAGGTTTGTTTTGAGCGTTTTCCAGCTTAGCTGCGCAAAGACCCAAATCATGAAACTTCGCATCCCGGTTGGCTGCAATCAGGGGGTTGCGTGGAACACCTAAATTATCGTAGCTGAAGTCCGTGAAGAGAGCTGCCACCTTGGGGTTATCGCTTTGAGCGGGATGACATGCGGCGCAATTGGCTTTGTCTTCACCGGTGAATAAACGCCATCCCCGTTCTTGCTCGGGGGTGAATTTATCTTCCCCGCGCATGACACGGTCGAACTTGCTGTTGAATGAAGCGAACACAGGATCCTCTTGCTGATAACTTGCCAAGGCCTGAGTCATGGCCGCAAACGCCTTCTCGCTGTCATCCCATATGGCTTTACCAAACAAAGTAACAAAGCGGGACGCATACGCGCTTTGTTGAAGTTTAAGAACCACCTCAGCCTTACTACGGTTGGCCATTTCGTCGGGGTTCAAAAACGGCTCGCCGGCCTGGGATTGCAAACTGTCTGCGCGGCCGTCCCAAAAAAAACCGCCACTGACTTTTCCTTCCCCATCCCTTTGAAAAGCCTGATTGAATTTCAAATAGCGCAGCGATGGCACATTACGCAAACCGGGTTGCTGCATGTTCTCGCCGCCTGGCTCTATACCTTTGGACGAGGCGTGTCCTAATGAGGCGATATGGCAGGTGGCGCAGGACTGCTGACCGGATGCCGACAAACCGGTGTCATGAAAGATCAGCTTTCCAAGCGTTGCTTGTGCGGACAGGCTTTCTTTGCCTGGCGGGTGCTTCCACAACAGTATGGCGCCAAGTGCTGCCATAGCGACGAAGCCCAGCGGCCATGAACGATGTTGCGGCCAGTTCATTCAAAGCCCCTGGCCTGTTCAGCGGAAACCGACGCGGTCCAGCATCTGCTGGACTTTGATTTGGTTCATTCCGATAGAACTTGCTGAAATCTTATTGGCTTTGAAATTCAAGCCTCCCATGCTTCGCAATGCCGGGTTATCAATCACAGTGTTCTTCACCACCGGCCATTCGTTATTTCCATTGGCAAAATATGTCTGAGCAGAAGGACTCGCCAAATACTCAAGAAATTTTTGGGCATTGCCAGGATGTTTGGCATATTGAGCAACCGCACCGCCTGCAATATTCATGTATGTTCCCGAGCCGGCTTGATTGGGAAAGATGATACCAATACGCTGTACGACGGCTTTGTCCTCTGCTGTATTTGAACGAATCAGACGCGCCACATAGTAAGAATTGGCAAGAGCAACACCGCACTCGCCGCTTGCCACGCCCCGAATCTGGTCGGTGTCGCCACCTTTAGGATCACGCGCCATATTGCTCACCAATCCCTTGAGCCAAGCCTCGGTGGCGGTAGCGCCGTTGTGTTCCAGCATGGCGCCGAACAAGGAAAGGTTGTAGGGGTGAGAACCAGAGCGAACACACAGCCTGCCCCGGTTGGCAGGCTGCGCCAATTTTTCATAAGCGTCTACTTCTTCGGCTTTGACGCGAGATTTGTCGTACACGATGACACGGGCTCGGCTGGAGAAACCGAACCAGGCGGTGCCATCGGGCCTGGACATGGCGCGCAGGTGTTCAGGGATGGCTTTTTCCAGTTCGGGTGATTTGATAGGTTTGAACAAACCCTCAGCCTCACCTTTCCACAATCTGGAGGCATCAACAAGCAGGATCACATCGGCAGGGGAGGCTTGGCCTTCGGCTTTAAGGCGCGACAAAATACCGGCGTCATCGGCGTCAACACGGTTGATACGTATACCGCTGGCACGGGTGAAATCATCATAAAGAGCTTCATCGGTGCTGTAGTGCCTGGCAGAATACAAATTGAGTACAGACTCTTCTGTTTGTGCGTACACCTGAGCCGTCAAGCCCGAGCCAACCACGAACAGCGCAAGCGACCACCTTGTGAGTATTACAAACCGCATCAAATCCAAGCTGATCATCAGTATTTTCTTGGTCAAAAGAGTAAATCATAACTCAAATGCGAACTATTCGCATTTGATATTACTCAAATCCCTATAAAATTCAGGAATTACGCAAGGTTCTGCTCAGCAACACTACCGGGACCAGCCCGATCAGCACCAAGGCAAGGGACGGCAAAGCCGCCTCACCCAGCCGTTCATCACGCGCCAACTGATAGGCCATGACCGCCAAGGTATCTGTATTGAAGGGACGAAGCACAAGAGTGGCGGGCAATTCCTTCATGACATCGACCAGCACCAGCAATGCAGCAGCAGCGGTGGATCTCTTGAGCAAAGGCCAGTGCACCCGATAGAACAGCATAAAACGGTATACCCCCTGCATACGGGACGTTTCATCCATGCTCATCGCGATACGGCTGTAACCGCTTTGCACCGACTGCAAGGCCACGGCTATGAAGCGCACCAGATAAGCCCATATCAGTCCCAAAACGGTGGCAGTTAACCAATAACCCGCTTGGGTTTGCGGCCAGTTTTTTTGTATCCAGGCCACGGGCAAAAGCAAACCCACCACGATGACCACACCGGGAACGGCATAGCCCAGGCCAACCCATTGTGTGCTGATACGGCGCCAGCTGTTTGGATGAACCCTGAGACTGAATGCTAGGACCAAGGCAATATTGACAGCCAAAAAAGCAGTTATCAGCCCCAGGAACAAGCTGTTGCCCATCCAGTGACCGAACATTCCCCAAGGCAGGGCCACACTCTGGCTGTGCAGCCACAGCGAGCGGGCCATGATCAGCAGTGGAAACACAAAACCCAATAGCACAGGCATGGCGCAGAACAACAATGCCAGCATGGCTGCCGGGCCGTGCAGCTTCAAAGGTTGCGACTCATTACCCCCGCCCGCAGTTCGTTGGCTGTTGAACCGCATGCGCAATTGCGCGCGTTGCTCTAGGCCGAGCATCAGGCTCACCAGCAACAGTAAAAACGTAGCCAGTTGAGCCGCAGCGATGCGGTCATCCATGACGAGCCATGCCTTGTAAATACCGGTCGAAAAAGTGGTGACACCAAAATAGCTGCTGACACCGAAATCCGCCAAAGTCTCCATCAAGGCAAGGGCGGTGCCAGCCGCAATCGCAGGGCGCGCCAGCGGCAAAGCCACACGCGCCATCCTTCTTGGCAAAGACGCTCCCAATAAACGTGCTGCTTCCATCAACTGCGGTGCCCGTTCGACCAGGGCGGCGCGCACAAGAATATACACATAAGGGTAAAGAGAGCAGCTTAGGACCGCGGCAGCTCCCCACAAGTTGCGCACATCAGGCCACAGGGGGCCTTGCCAGCCAGTGATCTCACGCCACAAGGTTTGGGGCGGTCCGCTGTATTGCAAAAAATCAGAGTAAGCATAGGCCACCACGTAAGCCGGTACGGCCAAAGGCAGCAACAAGGCCCACTCCAGAATGCGCTTTGCCGGAAAGTCAAACAGCGTAACGACAGCAGCAGACACCCCGCCCATAATTATGACACCAAGTGTGACCCAAAAACACAAACGCACACTGCCCCATACATAGCCGGGTAAGACCGAGTCAGCCATCGCCGCTAAGGCATCCTGCGAGACATCATTCCACTGCAGCCAAGCGCCCAGCACCATCAAGACTGGCAAGGCCATAACGAAAATGAGGAACAACCTCAGCAGGGAAATGAAAAGCATGAAATTGTCGCTAAATGGGCCTTGGCATAAACGCTGATTGTAGGCAGGGCTTATGTGCAAAGCTCAGATGCTTACAATCCATCATGTTTTTGAATATCAATGACCTGCAAGTGCAATACCCGGGCCGCGAGGCTGCTGCGGTCAACCGTGTCAGTCTGTCTTTGGAGGCGGGCAGCATGGGCGTTTTGATTGGTCCTTCAGGCTGCGGCAAAACCACTTTGCTTCGGGCTGTGGCAGGGCTGGAAAAACCCCGGCGGGGCAGTATCGAGATTGACGGACAAACTGTCAGTGGCCCCGGGATTCACATCGCCCCGGAATTTCGACGCATTGGCATGGTGTTTCAGGACTACGCCTTGTTCCCGCATTTGAATCTGGCCGACAACATTACGTTCGGCTTGCACCGTTGGCCTGCCAACAAACAACGCGCCCGCGTTAAGGAAATGCTCGAATTGGTCGGACTGGAGAAAAGCGGTCAGCGCTTTGCGCATGAACTATCGGGCGGCCAGCAGCAGCGTGTTGCGCTTGCCCGCGCACTCGCACCGGGGCCTCAGTTGTTACTGCTCGATGAGCCGTTTTCTAATTTGGATGTGGATTTGCGCGAACGTCTGGCGCATGAATTGCGCGTTATTTTGCAACAGGCTAAAACCACAGCGCTGTTTGTCACCCATGACCAGCTGGAGGCCTTTGCTTTGGGCGATGTGATCGGCGTCATGCACCAGGGCTGCTTGCTGCAATGGGCAGATGCTTACAAGCTTTACCACCGGCCGGCTACGCGGTTTGTTGCTGAATTCATCGGCCACGGTGTGTTTGCACCCGCCACGTTAATTCAGCAGGCAGACACCCTGGTACTGCAAACCCCATTGGGTGAGATTCGTGAGAAATTAAACCCGAACACCCCCATCCCCATTACCGGTGAATGCGATGTTCTGTTGCGCGCAGATGATATTGTTCACGATGATGCTTCATTGGTAAAAGCACAGATCATCCGCAAAGCCTTCCGGGGATCAGAATTTTTATACACCTTGAACCTGGCCAGTGGCCATACATTGCTTGCGCATGTGCCCAGCCACCATGACCATGACATTGGCGAATGGATAGGAATACGAGCAGAAGTCGATCATGTTGTGATGTTTTCACGCTGATCCGTGAAAAATCGATGTTGATTGAAAGCCAGGTAGAAAACAAAAACGCCCCGAAAGGGGCGTGTTTATTGAATAAATGGCGGAGAGGGTGTTATCGCCAAGTTAATTTTGGCCTAGCAAGGGGAGTTGTGCCGATTCAAAAGTGACCTAGGTGTTTTACTTGACCTGCCTAAATTTTAGGCAGGAGTTAAAAGGTGATCACTATGGAAATTTTGGGCAAGATTCGGCGGATGTATTTCCGTAAGAAGTTATCGTTTCATGAAATCGCTAGGCTCACAGGC
>SHXP01000141.1 GCA_009693225.1 Limnohabitans sp.
GCCTTGGCTTTTTCGGGGGCTTCGACAACGACGAGGCCCAAAGCTTTTTGCTGATTAGGCCAGATGATGAACCAGACATTGAAAGCCATTAACAAGGCGATCCACATTCCCAGACCGATGGCAACTACGCCGGGTTGCAATGTCAGAGCTTGCACAATGTAACCCTGCATCCATGCGACCAGTAAACCTGTGATGACGGTTGCCAGCGCTGCATAGCGGAACCAGAACAAGGCTGTAGGTGCAATCACTTTGCTGATTGCAGGTTTTTGCTCATCAGGAATGCTGGGCATGGAAGGGATTTGCACGAAGTTGAAATACCAGAGAAGGCCGATCCACATGACACCGGAAACCACGTGCAGCCAGCGCATTACAAAAGTAGACCAGGCATGGCTGAATTGAATGGGGTTACCAGTTACTGACGTTGCAATGACAAGAACAATGATCAGCAGGATCAATCCTGCGAACAGTGTTTTGTAGAGCGATTGGAGAATTTGTGCCATAAATTACCTTACCTTTGAAGTTACAAGACAGTTTGCATTTGGATGAAAGCAAAAACCGATTTTGCGATTGATTAACGTGCTCATGATCACGCGTTGACCATGACAAGTTTGCCCATCACCAGTCGTTGGTTCATTCGACTGTATGCCTCTGGAAGTTGAGACATGGGCATTGTACAGTCAATGACAGGTTTTATCTTTTTTTCAGTATACCATTGTATTATTTTTTTCATCATGTCAGCGTTTCCAGCGGGTTCGCGTCTGGCGTTTTCACCCCAGAATACACCGACTATGGACGCGCCTTTCAACAATGCCAGGTTCAGAGGAATGCTGGGTATGGGGCCTGATGCAAATCCGACAACCAGGTATCTGCCGCCCCATGCGATGGACCTCAAAGCAGGTTCAGAATAATCACCACCCACAGGATCGTAGATCACATCAGGTCCCTTACCACCCGTCATAGCTTTGAGTTTGTCTCTGAAATTGCCTTCGCTGTAATTGATGGTTTCATCAGCACCGAGTTTGAGACATAAATCGCATTTTTCAGCAGAAGAAGCTGCTGCAATCACCCGGGCCCCGGCTGTTTTTGCAATTTGAATGGCGGAAGTACCAACGCCGCCTGCTGCGCCGAGTATGAAGACAGTTTCACCCTCCTTGAGTTCAGCGCGGTCAATCAGTGCGTGGTAAGAGGTGGCGTAGATCATGATGAAGGCTGCGGCGTCAACAGGATCAAAATCAGACGGCAGCGGCAGACAAAGTTTTGCCGGTGCCAGCGTATGTGTGCCGAAGCCGCCGGTGCCTTTGAGGCAAGCGACAGACTGTCCGGGTTTGAGATCAGTCACACCTTCACCGACAGCTTCTATGGTTCCGGCAAATTCCGAGCCTGGAACAAACGGGAGTTCAGGCTTCATCTGGTATTTGTTTTGAACAATCAACAGATCCGGAAAATTCAGACTGGCCGCCTGTATACGAATAAGTACTTCTCCTGCGGCAGGCTGAGGGGTGGGTAAGCTTACCCAGCGCAAGGCTTCTACACCGGTGGGGTTGTCACATTGCCAGACATTCATAAGGTTTACTTTCATCACGAGTAAAAAAGCTTTGGGTGAACCGGCAACTTCAGCAAATTGCCCGGCGGGGTGACCATACAATCGTATTTTATAGGAAGACCCATGAAAATTTTGATTTCAAACGATGATGGTTACCAAGCCCCGGGAATTATCGCCTTGTTTGAAGCCATGCGACAAATTGCTGATGTAGAAGTGGTCGCACCACAGCAAAATAACAGTGCCAAATCAAATGCACTGACTTTGTATTCGCCGATTTACATACGTGAATCTCACAACGGTTTCAAATATGTGACCGGAACGCCTGCTGATTGCGTGCATATTGCGCTCACTGGTTTGCTGGCTTACAAGCCGGATCTGGTAGTCTCCGGCATCAACAACGGCGCCAACATGGGCGACGATACGATTTATTCCGGCACAGTCGGTGCAGCCATGGAGGCTTATCTCATGGGCATTCCGGCCATAGCTTTCAGCCAGGTTGACAAAGGTTGGGGCTGCATTGAAGATGCTGCTGATTTCGCCCGTGATTTTGTGCTGAGCATGATGGCAAAACCTATGATTGACAAGCAACCCTGGTTGCTCAATGTGAATATTCCAAACGTGCCTAAAAACCAATTGAAACCTGTGAAAATTTGCCGCCTCGGTCGTCGCCATCCGGCTGAGCGGGTTATCACGCAGGAAAACCCGAGAGGCGAAACCATGTATTGGATTGGCGGCGCAGGCTCAGCCAGGGACGACGCGTATGACACGGATTTTTTTGCCACTGCAGCAGGGCATGTGGCTGTCACGCCTTTGCAAGTTGATTTGACTGACCATGAAAATCTGGCCAACTTTTCCGCATTGCTGGCTTCTTGGGATTGTGTTGAATGAAACAACGCCCCAGTTTTCCTGTCAAATTAGAGAAAGTTGCTCAAACCAGAAATAGCAGCGTCTCTACCACTCCTGCTTGGGGGAATGGGCAAAAGAACATCGGAAAGAAGTTGCCTGATGCCAATGCTGCTTCTGGTTTTGGTCTGGATTCTAAAGCTGTCAGAGCCAATATGGTCAAAAAGTTATTGCAATCCGGCTTGGATGACGACATGGTTTTACAAGCCATGGAAACAGTACCCAGACATACATTCATAGATTCTGCTTTAGCTAATCAGGCCTATGAAGACACCAGTTTACCGATCGGATTCGGTCAAACTATTTCTAAGCCCAATGTCGTGGCAAGGATGATTGAATTGCTCAGACAAGGACGCAATTTAAAAATCACTGGAAAACTGGGTCGAGTTCTTGAGATCGGTACAGGTTGCGGCTATCAGGCAGCTGTTCTGAGTTTGTTATCCAAAGAGGTCTACAGCATTGAACGCATCAAAGGTTTACATGAAAAAGCCAAAGAGAATCTCCGTCCTTTGCGATTGCCCAATGTACATTTGATATTTGGAGACGGAATCCAAGGTTATGCCGATGGTGCCCCATATGCAGGCATTATTGCTGCTGCCGGCGGGGATAATATCCCCAAGGAATGGATTGACCAACTCGACACAGGAGGGCGCATTGTCGCCCCGGTTGTTACAACCGGCGGTAAACAAAGCCTGGTTGTGATTGACAAAACCAAGGAAGGCATTGAACAAAATTATCTTGAGAATGTCTTGTTTGTTCCTCTCAAGCCCGGGATCATTTGAATGAATAGTTTGACACTTAGCTTTATCTTTCGCGGCCGTTTATTGATTACATCTTGTGTGTTGGCCTTGCTCGGCGGTTGTATCTCTTCAGGAAGATATGCGCCTGCACCGATTGAGGACCGTCAGCGGGTAAAGCCGCCGGCTCAAGCTAAGACCACGCCGGCTGCCCCCGTCAATCCCAAGCCAGTCCCGCAACCTGCGCCAGTTGTGGCTGAGCCGCCGCCTAAATCAGCTTATTACATTGTCAAACCCGGCGATACGCTGATCAAAATCGGTTTGGAACACGGGCAGAACTGGCGCGACATTATCCGATGGAACTCCATAGACAATCCCAACATCATTGATGCCGGTCAGATTTTGCGCATCATGCCTCCCATGGTGGAACCGGGGACTGAGCCGGTGGTGGTCAAACCGGTTACAAACCCGGGTCAGATGGTCAATACAGGAACCGAAGCTAAGCCTGCCGCTGTGAATAACCCTCAATCTGCCGTTGGAAACCCGGATGAGGCAACCGTTTTTTCCTGGCCTGCCACTGGAAATGTGAGCGCTGCTTTTGATGATCTGCAAAATAAGGGGATTGATATTTCGGGGAAAACCGGTGATGCGGTCTATGCAGCCGCTGATGGCAGGGTAGTCTACGCAGGCGCAGGTTTACGCGGCTACGGAAATCTGGTGATCGTCAAACATGCCAATAATTTCCTGACTGCTTACGCGCACAACCAGTCTTTGCTTGTCCGCGAAGACCAGTCTGTCAAACGCGGTCAGAAAATCGCTGAAATGGGAAACAGCGACTCGGAACAGGTCAAGTTACATTTTGAAATCAGAAAGCAAGGCAAGCCGGTTGATCCTGTCAAACTCCTTCCCCCGCGTTGAATTCCTTTATGTCTGCTGACTACCCGCTGAATCAAATTCCTGTGCTGGATATTGAGTCACTGGATTTGGATGCACAAGGTATTGCGCATCGCGAAGACGGTAAAGTGGTTTTCATTGAAGGTGCGCTGCCCTACGAAAAGGTGACGGTCAATGTGCACCGAAAAAAAAATAATTGGGAACAGGGCACACTAAAGCAATTAATCAAACCTTCCTCCCAGCGGATACAGCCGGCTTGCCCGCATTTCGGATTACACCCCGGGGCTTGCGGCGGTTGCAAAATGCAACACATCAATATGTTTGCACAGATTGCGGTCAAGCAACGTGTTCTCGAAGACAACCTCCAACATCTCGGCAAAGTCGTTCCTGAGCAGATCATCAGGCCTTTGCAGGGTCCTGATTGGGCCTACCGCTTCAGAGCGCGTTTGTCAGTCCGCTATGTCGCTAAAAAAGGCACAGTACTTATAGGTTTTCATGAAAGAAAAAGCAGTTATGTCGCGGATATGTCGACTTGTCGTGTTTTGCCGGATCACTTGAGTAAATTGCTTCTTCCTCTGCGTGAATTGATCGGTCGTTTGCAGATCCGTGATCAGTGCCCTCAAATTGAGATTGCATGCGGTGATGAAACCACTGCCTTGGTATTGCGTCACTTGGCGCCGCTCAGTCCACCCGATATTCAGCAATTGCTTGATTTTTCCGGCAAGTATCAGGTCCAATGGTGGTTGCAACCCAAAGGGATTGATTCGATCGCTTTACTCACAAGCCGGGATAACAAGCAGAAGCAAGCCGGTCTTTTTTATGATCTCCCTGAGTTTGACCTGCGCATGTTTTTCCGCCCTATTGATTTCACGCAAGTCAATCCAGCCATCAATCGCAAGCTCGTCACTCGTGCTATCCGGTTGCTGGATATACAAGAAAAAGACAGTTTGATTGACTGGTTTTGCGGATTGGGTAATTTCACGCTGCCTATGGCCAGGCTCGCCAGAAAAGTCACTGGTGTAGAAGGCAGCAAACCCTTGCTGGAGTGGGCAGACCAAAACCGCCAACTGAATAAGCAAAGAGATGCTGATGTGCAAAACCAATTGTTCTTGCACCCCGTTGATTTCAAATGCATGAATCTGTTTGACATGACAGCGGAAGAACTTTTGGGCTTTGACACCGCTGACAAATGGTTGATTGATCCACCGCGCGAGGGTGCATTTGCGCTGGTTAAGTCATTGGTGGACTTGATTGAACACCCCAGAATTGAGCTAGCCTGGAAACCGCCGCAACGCATTGTCTATGTGAGTTGCAATCCGGCGACCTTGGCCCGGGATGCAGGCTTGCTGGTGCATATGGGTGGTTATCGTTGCACGGCCGCCGGTATGGTCAATATGTTTCCGCATACGGCGCACGTCGAGAGCATTGCGGTTTTTGAGTTGACATAAAAACAGGCCCCGAGGGGCCTGTTGCAGGGGACCGGGGAATGAATATTTAATCTCGTTCGCCGCCCATCAGTCCGAGCAGAGCCAGCAAACTTTGGAAGATATTGATCAGATCCA
Source organism: Limnohabitans sp. (assembly GCA_009693225.1). Taxonomy (GTDB): domain Bacteria; phylum Pseudomonadota; class Gammaproteobacteria; order Burkholderiales; family Burkholderiaceae_C; genus Limnohabitans. The sequence goes on from SHXP01000141.1 coordinate 5,640, forward strand.
TGTAAATAGCAAGGGTGGCAGAGATGTAATTAGTTTCACCGCCGTCAATGACTTGCTTGATGTCATAAAGCATGTATGCGCTGAAGATGGCAATAGCCATCATGGACAGGACCATCATACCGACAGATGAACCGACAAAAATGTTGACAACGCTGCCCACCAGAAGCACCATGGCACCGACGAACAGCCATTTGCTCATGCCGGACAAATCACGTTTGATCACGGTGGCCAGACTGGCCATCAGGAAAAATACACCGGCAGTTCCACCGAAGGCGGTCATCACCAGTTCATTTCCGTTTTTAAATCCCAGCACCATGGCAATCAACCTGGACATCATGAGGCCCATGAAGAATGTGAAGGCCATCAGCACCGCAATGCCCTTGGCGGAATGCTTGGTTTTTTCGATGGCGTATACGAACCCGAAAATGCCAGCGATAAAAACAACCAGGCCGAGCCCGCCGGACAAGGCATAACTTAAACCTGTTGCTACGCCCATCCAGGCGCCGAGCACAGTGGGTACCAATGTCAAAGAAAGAAGTAAGTAAGTATTACGCAGAATTCTGTTTCTCGCTTGAGAATCGAGTCCCAGGTCGCGGTAGGAAACTGTTTGAACCTGATCAGTCATGCAAAGCTCCTTAATAGATCATCAGACCCATATGGTACCAAGTTATAGAGATTCAAGTCATACC
>SHXP01000142.1 GCA_009693225.1 Limnohabitans sp.
AGAGCCGTATTTTTCTTTGTGCCTGACCCCTGCCGGAACATGAAAAGAGTCACCCGGATTCAAATGCCGTGTTTTACCTTCAACAGTCAACCAGAATTCACCTTCAATAACAATCGCGTCCGCAGTGAATTCGTGATGGTGTAATTCATTTTCAGCATCAGGTTCCCAACGCCGTTCAAGCACTTCCCTATAACCTTGCTGCAGTTTTTCCTCTTTGAAATCCTCAAAGCGTAATTGCCTGATTTGTTCCATGATTTCCTCCTTCAGGAAGAGTTGATTCAATCAAACATCAAATGCTGAAAACTACTTTGCAAAAGCCGGTACTCAGTAGATTCCCAACACAGCCGGATGGATCGCGGGAAAATTAAACCTTTGAATCAAAAGCTTGCCGGTGAAACTCTGCCATGGTCGTGGCAGCATCAATTTCTTTGGGCAAGGCATCGCTGGCAGAAAACACACCGATGATCTGCCCCTCTTTGGACTTAACGGGCAGGTGCCGGAAACCGCGTTCAATCATGATGAGAATGGCCTCGGAAACAGTCGTATCGGGTCCGACACATTGGGGGTTGGGTGTCATCACCTGCGAGACAGTGGTTGCCTTGGGATCCAGGGCTTTTGCCAGGACACGTGTCATCAGATCACGCTCGGTGACGATGCCACGGAGTTGTCCTGCCGTATCAAAGATCAAAACACTGCCGCAGTTGACTTTGGTCATGAGGCAGGCCGCCTCCCAGATAGAGGCGTCAAGCAATAGATTGACAACATGCCGGGCTGACATAGATTTGGAAACCAGTCGCTCTGTCATGATTTGCCTCCCGTCGCAGAATGAATTTGACTGTGGATGTATTGCTGAGATTATCTCAATGATTGGTTGATTTTTGAAAGTACTTTCTTACCCGGACACAATTCTTTTTCCTGCAAGACGTTGAGCGGCAAGTGGCTGGAATTGAGTGAAGCATGCAAATCCAGCGCCAGAGGATCCATATACAGCAGGCCAGTGAGGATTTCACCCATCTCGTGCCGGTCGTTCATATAGCTCAAAGCCTCATAGCGTTTGCCGGGATCGTAAGACTTATCAACTTTTCGCAGCCGCAGAAAAGTGCCGTCATGCTGTTCAACTTCTATGACTTCTCCGTCAGCATATTCCGTAGTGATTTCAGAGCGATAAGACATGAAGTCAATTTTGCTAACAGATTCATTGTGCTGACGCACATAATCGTAGCTCTTGGTGCTGCCGCTGTGGTTGTTGAATGCCACACACGGACTGATGACATCAATAAAAGCAGCTCCACCATGGCCGATGGCACCCTTGATCAGCGGGACCAATTGCTCTTTATCACCGGAGAATCCCCGGGCCACGTAGGTTGCGCCAAGCTGTAAAGCCAGACCGACCAGGTCAATCGGAGAATCTGTGTTGATAACCCCTTTCTTGCTTTTTGATCCGCGGTCAGCGGTGGCTGAAAACTGGCCCTTGGTCAGCCCGTAGACGCCATTGTTTTCAACGATATAGGCCATGTTTACACCGCGACGCATGGCGTTGGCAAACTGACCTAAGCCGATAGAGGCTGAGTCGCCGTCGCCTGAAACACCAAGGTAAAGCAGTTCACGGTTGGCCAGGTTGGCACCCGTCAACACCGAAGGCATGCGGCCGTGCACGGTATTGAAACCGTGAGAAGCACCCAGAAAGTAGTCGGGTGTTTTTGAACTGCAACCGATACCCGATAGCTTGGCAACGCGGTGAGGTTCGATGTTCAATTCCCAGCACGCCTGAATAATGGCCGCAGAAATGGAGTCATGGCCGCAACCGGCGCACAGTGTCGAGACCCTGCCCTCGTAATCTCTGCGCGTGTAACCGACCTTGTTTGTTTTCAGGCTGGGGTGATGCATCCGCGGTTTTGCGATGTAAGTCATGCCGGCTCCCTGGTTTTGTTTTTGCTTGTCTTAGCGGATGGCTTTTGCAACAGTCGATCGTGAATAGCAGAATGTATGAAGCGTGCGGTGATGGGTGTACCGTCGTAATGCAAGACCTTGACCAAGCAGGCCGGGTCTGTTTCAAGCTCGTTGATCAGCAATGAGCGCATTTGCGCATCACGGTTTTGCTCAACAACAAAGATCAGATCATGTTGATCGATGAAATCAGCAACGGCATCGGCAAACGGAAAAGAACGAAGTCGCATTCCGTTGAGATAAATACCTTGCCACTCAAGCAGATCAAAAGCTTCCCGCATGGCCGGACTGGTGGATCCGTAATAAATGACCCCGATCGAACTGGACTGTGAAGCAGTTTTGAATTCCGGCGCCGGGACCAGTTGTGCCGCTGATTTGAATTTTCTTTGCAAACGGTCCATGTTGTACATGTAATCGCTGCCTTTTTCAGAATAACGCGCATACGGGTCCCGCGTAGTGCCGCGGGTGAAGTAACTGCCCTTGCTGGGGTGCGTGCCCGGAAGTGTCCGCCAGGGTATACCGTCGCCGTCCACATCCTTGTAGCGGCCGAAATCCCGGCCTGATTCCAGTTCTGCAGCTGTCATGACCTTGCCGCGGTCGTACATCCTGTCATCATCCCAGTCGAAGGGTCTGGTCAAACGCTGATTCATACCGATATCAAGATCGGTCATGAGAAAGACAGGCGTTTGCAGTCGGTCAGCTAGGTCGAGCGCGGTTGCGGCCTGGACAAAGCATTCGTAGGGATCTTCCGGAAACAGCAGAATGTGTTTGGTATCGCCATGCGATGAGTAGGCGCAGCACAAAATATCAGACTGCTGTGTGCGCGTAGGCATTCCTGTCGATGGACCGCCGCGTTGCACGTTGATGATGGTGACTGGAATTTCAGCGAAGTAAGCCAAACCGATGAATTCGGTCATCAATGAGACGCCAGGCCCGGACGTCGCCGTGAAGGCTCTGGCACCATTCCAGCCGGCACCTATGACAATGCCTATAGAGGCAAGTTCATCTTCCGCCTGAATAATGGCGAAACGGTTTTGACCGGTGGCCGGATCAATACGGTATTTGTCGCAGTATTTCTGAAATGCTTCGGGTACTGAAGACGAAGGCGTGATGGGGTACCACGCGGCCACAGTTGCGCCGCCGAACACACAACCCAATGCAGCCGCACTGTTACCGTCGGTAAATATGCTGTCGCCTACATTGTCCCGGCGTTCAACCGTCAGACCGATGGGATGAGATGTGTTTTGCAACACATGATTGCGCCCCAGATTGAGTGCCTTCATATTTGAATCTAGCAACAATTCCTTGCCTTTGTATTGCTCTTCGAATAATTTTCTGAACACATCGAATTCAACATTAAGCAACACCGACAAAGCACCGATATAAATGATGTTTTTAAAAAGTTGCCGTTGCCTGGGGTCCGAATAATTGGTATTGCTTATCTCAGTCAATGGAACGCCGATCACTGAAATGTCATCTCTGAATTTATCGGCCAGAATGGGACGAGTATTGTCGTAAAACAAATAGCCACCGGATTCAATTTCGGCAATGTCCGCGTCCCAGGTCTGAGGGTTCATGGCGACCATCATGTCTATGCCACCGCGCCGACCCAGATAGCCTTTTTCGTTGACACGAACCTCGTACCAGGTGGGCAGGCCTTGAATATTGCTGGGAAATATATTGCGCGGGCTGACTGGCACGCCCATGCGCAGTATGGCTTTGGCGAACAACTCATTGGCCGACGCCGAGCCTGATCCGTTGACATTGGCAAACTTGATCACAAAGTCGTTAATTGATGTAATGGCTTTCATGCGACACCTGTGCTCAAGGATGTATCGGAAGAGTCATAGCCTTGTGTGCTGGCTTTGGCGGTATTGAGTAAAAATTTCTGCATATCCCAGGCTCCGGTAGGACAACGCTCGGCACACAGCCCGCAGTGAAGGCAAACGTCTTCGTCCTTGACCATGACACGGGTGGATTTGAGAACATCAGACACATACAAATCCTGCGCCAGATTGATAGCAGGGGCAGTCAGTGTTTGTCTCAATTCAGACTCCTCGTTGTTATGCGTGATGGTCAGGCAGTCCATGGGGCAAATGTCAATACAGGCATCACATTCAATGCATGTTTCCCGTGTAAAGACAGTCTGCACATCACAATTCAGACAGCGTTGTGCCTCCTTGAATGCAGTCGCAGCATCAAAACCGAGTTCCACTTCCACCCTGATACTGGCCAGGGCTTTTTCCGCTTTGGTCCAGGGCACCTTGAAGCGAGAGCTGTCTGACACGTCGTTGTGATAGCTCCACTCGTGAATACCCATTTTTTGCGACATCAGATTGACTTGAGGTCCCGGCCTGGCTAGTACTTGTTGGCCGTTCAGAAAAATATCCATGGATACCGCGGCCTCGTGACCATGCGCAACAGCAGTGATGATGTTCTTGGGTCCGAAAGCCGAGTCGCCGCCGAAAAACACCTTAGGCAGCGAACTCTGCATCGTTTGTTTGTTCAGCACAGGCAAACCCCATGCATCAAATGCGATACCGCAATCGCGTTCTATCCAATGGAAAGCGTTTTCCTGTCCCACGGCAAGCAATACGTCATCACACTCAATATAAATATCTGCCTCGCCGGTCGGCACCAGGCTGCGCCGCCCTTTGTTGTCAAACAACGCGTGCGCCTTTTCAAAAGTCATGCCGGCCAACTTGCCTGCCTTGATATCAAAGGATTTGGGTACATGAAAATTCAGGATGGGAATGCCTTCGTGCAATGCATCTTCCTTCTCCCAGGGCGAGGCTTTCATTTCTTCAAAGCCGCTGCGTACCACGACCTTGACATCAGTGCCGCCTAGCCTGATCGAAGACCGGCAGCAATCCATGGCGGTATTGCCACCACCCAGAACGATCACTTTTTTCCCTATTTGCGTTGTGTGCCCGAAAGACACCGAGGATAGCCAATCAATACCTATGTGTATATTTGCAGCGCCCTCTGCTCGTCCCGGAATTTCCAGATCTCTGCCGCGAGGTGCACCCGATCCGACAAACACTGCGTCAAAGCCTTGACTGAGTAAATGCTTCATGGAGTCAATATTGTGGTTGGACACCAGCTTGACACCCAAATCAAGTATGTACCCGGTTTCCTCGTCGATCACCTCTTCAGGCAGGCGGAATTTGGGAATTTGCGAGCGGATGAATCCGCCGGCTTTATTGCAAGCATCAAGGACGGTGATGTCATAACCCAGCGGTGCTAGGTCCCTGGCCACGGTGAGTGAAGCTGGTCCGGCGCCGACACAGGCGATTTTTTTTCCATTCGGCGCTGCAATGGATGGCATTCTGTGCCGGATATCGTCTTTGTGGTCAGCAGCAACGCGCTTGAGCCTGCAGATCGCCACCGGTTCCGGGTTTTCTCCATTGTTTTCTTCAACGCGGGAGCGACGACAGGCGGGTTCACATGGTCGATCGCAGGTTCTGCCAAGAATTCCCGGAAACACATTCGATACCCAATTGATCATGTAGGCGTCGCTGTAACGTCCTTGTCCTATCAGCCTGATGTATTCAGGCACCGGCGTATGCGCCGGGCAGGCCCATTGACAATCAACCACTTTATGAAAATAGTCTGGATCACTTGTTCGGGTAGGTTGCATGCCAAATCTCTTTGTTATTGACAATAAATTTCAGGAAAAATAATCATGACCGAGTAATCTGTCCTTAAGACTAGGGTATTCCCGTGTGGCCATTTGGCGTGGCAGCTTCTTTGAATGCCTGTAGAAAAGTACACCAGCGCGTACCGGTTTTTAACTTTTGCATCCTTGATGCAATAAATTAACCCTACCCTCAGACATATTAAATTGATTTACCTGATCGATTTATCATTCTTTAGGGATTCTCTGCAATAGTCTCATCATAAGTCATCCACAGGCCTGACTCAAGCGGTATAGGTAAATGAAACAAACTACCTTTGCCAACACCGGATTTGAATTGGTCGCCAAGCGTACGCGCAAGCGTGAGTTTTTGGAGGAGATGAACCTGGTTGTGCCATGGGCTGATTTGGTTTCGCTCATTCAGCCCTTTGCGCCGGTCAGCAACACTGGCAGACCGCCGTTTCCTGTGACCACCATGCTGCGCATTCATTTCATGCAGCAATGGTTTGGACTTAGTGACCCGGCCATGGAAGAGGCCTTGCATGACATGGCGCTGTTTCGCGAGTTCGCGCAACTTGATGCAGGTGCTACCAGGTTGCCCGATGAGTCCACCATCCTGAGGTTTAGCCATTTGCTTGCAGCGAATTATTGCTCCGGCCCTGTGAAGTTTTAAGCGGCATAT
>SHXP01000143.1 GCA_009693225.1 Limnohabitans sp.
TTATAGCCTTGTGCCGCCAGGCTTTTGAATTCAAGTTCAGAGATCACCGGGAGCCTCCGCAGCTCGGCCCTCAGAAGGGCGGAAAAAATTATACATAAAGGGGCAGATCACCCCGGCTTCAGAGGAGGCGTAACAACTCAATCAGACAAGGTCACGCCGGGTTGCTCGGGCGACGCCAGGGCCAGGCTCCCAGCTCATGGCTGCATGTGAGGATATTTAAATGCATAAACATAGCGAAAGTGTAACAAATGGACATGCCTGCCGCAGTAGATCACCACGTCACTCCTGCAATGCTGTCCACAAAGCCGTCGCAATCCACCCCCTGTATGGGTTCGCCGTGGTTGTAGCCGTACGTTACCAGCATCACCGGACAGCCAGCGGCACGCGCGGCCAGCGCATCGTTTTGTGAATCACCCAGCATCAGCGTTTGCGCGGGCAGCGTGCCCAGTGCTTTGCAGGTTTCCAGCAGCGGCATGGGGTCGGGTTTTTTACGCGGGAATGCGTCGCCACCAAAGACATGGCTGAAAAAACCGGCCAGGCCTTTGTCACCCAGCAAGGCCTTGGCGAATGCTGTGGGTTTATTGGTCAGACAGGCCAGCTTAAGGCCGCGGGCCTGCAATCGCTGCAATCCGGGCAAGACACCGGGGTAAACGTCGGCGAACTTACCGTTGACTTTTTCGTAATGGTGCTGGTAGCGGGCGAAAGCGGGTTCAAACAGCTGCTCGACCGTGGTGTTGTCGCACACCATACCGGAGGCCTTGACTTCGGGCAGGTTGAGTTGATGTCGCAACACGGTACGTATCAAACGCTCAGAACCTTTGCCGACTGCGATATTCACCACTTTTTTGTCGACCCTGGGCAGGTCGATATCGGCCAGGCACAGATTGAGCGCGGCTTCAAAGTCGCCCATGGTGTCGACCATGGTGCCGTCGAGATCAATCATCACGGCTTGGATTTTCGGGCTGATCATGTCAATACTCATGGCGTTCAGTTATGCACCCATCTGACATACAGCGGGAGTTTTTTAATCAAATTCGCTATCAAGGAACTGCCTGAATGCACGACCACTGCACCGTCCGGGCTGCCCATGTCGGTGGCGGTCCAGGTCCAGCCCGAGGGGCCGGAGCCGAACCAGGTTTTATTCATGGCCAATTCCGAGCAGCTTTTTTCACTCAGGCCTTCTAGTTCAGCCTGGGTAGGCAGGCGCCATTTGGCATCGCCGGCGGTTTTGGTCGCTGTTTTCCAGTCCTGTGCGATCGCCGTTCCAGAACAGGCTGTAATGCCCCATTTCAGGCCATACACACAGCGTTGCCAGATCAACCCGGTCTCCTTGTCCTTAACCTCGGAGCCGCTGGCATCGGCTGCCTCATAACGGCTGTCCGGGCGGGTCAAAGGCATGTCGGGGAAGCATGCGGCCTGAAGCACGGTTGAAGCGAGAAAACTTGCTGCCAGCACAGACGATTGGGGGGGAAATTTCATGGTGTCTTTCTGTCAAAAAAATCTTCAAGCCAGCGCGCGGCGCATCTGGTCGATCACGTCCCGGTAATCGGGCTTGCCGAAAATGGCACTGCCGGCAACGAATGTATCTGCACCCGCATCAGCCACCGAGCGGATATTGTCAGGCTTGATGCCGCCATCCACCTCCAGGCGAATGTCACGTCCGCAGGACTGAATACGTTTGGCCGCATGCTCGACCTTGCGCAGGGCAGAATCAATAAAGCTCTGGCCGCCGAATCCGGGGTTGACGCTCATGATCAGAATAAGGTCTATGTCGTCGATCAGCCAGTCGAGCACATCCAGCGGTTCTGCCGGGTTGAACACTAGCCCGGCCTTGCAGCCGGCAGCCTTGATGCCTTGCAAGCTGCGGTGCGCATGGCTGCAAGCATCGGGGTGAAAGCTGATCAGGTCTGCTCCGGCCTGCGCAAAAGCTGCCGCCAAAGCATCGACAGGCTGCACCATCAGATGCACATCGACAGGCACCGCGACCCCGGCCGGGGTTTTGGCATGCGGCTTTAATGCCTGGCAGACCATAGGCCCGAAAGTCAGATTAGGTACGTAGTGGTTGTCCATCACATCAAAGTGAATCCAGTCGGCACCGGCGGCAACAACGTTTTTCACTTCTTCGCCCAGACGGGCGAAATCAGCGGACAGTATGGAGGGGGCGATGCGGTATTTGGTAGTCATAGGCGTGATTATGGTGTCAGAATCGGGTTCCTGAAGATTTTGACCGGAATTGCTGCCCATGCCAACTTACAAACTCAGCGTGGAAGTCACGCCAAATTATCTGCCTGAACAATCGATCCCGCCGGACAACCTATATGCATTCTCCTACACAGTATTGATACATAACAGCGGCAGTATTGCAGCGCAATTGATTTCGCGCACCTGGCATATCAATGACGCCGCAGGACTGCATGAAAAGGTCAAAGGCCTGGGCGTCGTCGGCCATCAGCCCTTACTGCAACCGGGTGAAAGTTTTGAATACACCAGCGGTACACGTTTGCGCACATCCACCGGCACCATGCACGGCAGCTATTTTTGTGTCGCTGTGGACGGCGAAAGATTTGAAGTTGATATTCCCATGTTTGTGCTGGATGCGCTGAGTGACAGCGGCAGCAAACGCCAGATACATTGAATGGCATGGGTGAATTTGACCTGATCGCGCGTTATTTCACCCGTCCTGCGCGGCTTGCAGTCGCCGGAGTCGGAGACGATTGCGCGCTATGGCAACCGCAACCCGGTATGCAGTTGGCGGTGTCCACTGACATGCTGGTTGAAGGCCGGCACTTCCTCAGTACAGTTGCCCCGCAGCGTCTGGGCCATAAATCTCTGGCGGTCAATTTGAGCGACCTGTCCGCCTGCGGCGCACGCCCGCTGGCCTTCACGCTGGCCTTGTCACTGCCCCGGCTTGACGAGGCCTGGCTACAGGGTTTTTCTCATGGTCTTTTTTCACTTGCGGATGCGCACGGTTGCGAACTCATCGGCGGTGACACCACGCAGGGCCCTTTGAACATTTGTATCACGGTGTTCGGTGAAGTGCCGCCAGGTGACGCTTTATTGCGCAGCGGCGCTCAAACCGGGGACGATATTTATATCAGCGGTTCTGTCGGCGATGCCCGGCTGGCATTGGAGGTTTTCCGGGGCAATGTCAAGCTTGAAGCCGGTCTGTTTGAAGCCGCGCGTTTGCGCATGGAACAACCCGTGCCTCGCGTCGCCCTGGGTCAGGCACTTCGCGGTATCGCCAATGCATGCATAGACATCAGCGACGGCCTGATCGGCGACCTGGGACATGTGCTCAAAGCTTCCGGGGTCGGCGCCGTTGTGACCACCGGCTGGGTGGCTGACAGCGCCGCCATCAGTCCGGCTTTGCAGTGCCTGCCCATGTCCCGACGCCTGGACATGGCGCTGGCCGGCGGCGACGACTATGAACTGCTGTTTACCGCCGCACCCGATCAGGCACAGGCTGTACAGGAAGCCGCCAATGATTGCGATGTGCCTGTGACTTGCATAGGCCGCATCAGCACCGGCCAGGGTCTACAGGTTCTGGACATTCACGGCGTACCGGTTTCGCGCCGCTTTGTTTCTTTTGACCATTTTTCTCCTTGACTATTGACCATGAGCCTGTCTGTCCAATGGAACGCCGCCCGCTTTATGTGGTCACACCCGGCCCATGTGCTTGCCATGGGTTTCGGCTCGGGTCTGAGCCCCGTCGCCCCCGGCACGGCTGGAACGCTGTGGGCCTGGGCTTCCTATGAGCTCATTTCTTTGTGGATGAATCCGGCTGAGATCGGTTGCTTGATCGCCCTGTCTGTGCCTGTCGGCTGGTGGGCATGCACCGCGACTGCGCAACATATGCAAGTGCAGGACCCGAGCGCCATCGTTTGGGACGAAATCGTCGCTTTCTGGTTGATTCTTTGGCTTTGGATGCCGGTGAGCCTCTCGGGTCAATGCATTGCGTTTGTACTTTTCCGGTTTTTTGATGCAGTCAAACCGGGTCCGGTCGGCTGGGCGGACCACCATTTCCACGGTCTGGGCTGGCGCGGCGGCTGGGGCATCATGTTTGATGATCTGGTAGCTGCTTTTTGTACGCTTGTGTGTATTTCACTTTGGCAGGCAACGCGATGAACTCACTTTCTGACATCGAGCAATTGGCAGCACAACTGCTGCAACGCGGCTGGCTGCTGAGCACCGCTGAAAGCTGTACCGGCGGCATGATTGCCGCGCGTTGCACTGACCTGGCTGGCTCCAGCCAATGGTTTGAACGCGGTTTTGTCAGCTACAGCAATGACGCCAAGCACGAGCTGCTGGGTGTTTCCACGGCCTTGATCGACAAGCATGGCGCTGTCAGCGAAGCGGTGGCGCAAGCCATGGTGCTCGGCGCCTTGAACCGCAGCAAAGCGCAGGTCACATTGGCTGTTACCGGGATCGCCGGGCCGGGTGGTGGCAGCACAAGCAAGCCGGTCGGCACAGTCTGTTTCGCCTGGGCGCTGCCCAGCGACGGCGGGCCGACCCTGGGGGCGGAAACCCCCTGGGTCAAAGTCCAAACCTGCCAGTTCGAAGGCGACCGCGCTTCAGTCCGTATAGCGAGCTTGATGCATTCACTGTCTCATTTGCTGTTGTTGTTGAATAACCGGCGCTGAGCTTCATTCAAGTCCCTCCACCCTAACCTGTTTGACACGGGATGCTAGGCCGCTTTTGATGAAAACATCGGCTTTGCGGCAACCTAGGTGTTTTGCAACCAGGTCAATCAGCTCCTCGTTGACCTTGCCGTCCACCGACACGGATTTAAGCTGTGCCAGCCACTGCCCGTCATCGGTGAGTCTCAACTGGCTGATACGAGCTTACGGCTTGACTTTGATATGTAATATCCTGATCATATCACTGACACAGTCGGCGTTTTTTCATACAGCTGTAGGCATGACCGAGGAGTGGTGCGACTGGATCTGCCAGCCCTGTGGCTTCCGCTGCCAGATAAAACTGAAGCGGGCAGTCAGCGTAAGTGGGCCGGTCTGCGACGTCAATCTAAAGCAATAACTACCATGATCTATGCAACAGTGCACGGCGCAAACACTTTGCCTGTCCACAATGCTCACACGGACCTTGCGGCCGGATTCAAAAACAGTTTGAAAATACTGCGCGACGCCTTGATGCCCTTGTATCAACCGCGTCGCATCCGTGCCCCACAACATGGCATCCCGGGCATAACACTCAACAATATTTTGCAAATCTTCATTGTTAAAAGCCTTCACCCAGTTTTGCAATAAGCCATTGCCGTCGTCCGCGGTAAGCGGTTTGCTGCCGCCCGGACCATCCAGTCCCATGAGGTCAGCTGCCGTTTTCTGCATCGCTGCGGCCAACTCAAAATCCAGGGCGGTCAACCCGCCTGCATCATGGGTGATCAGCTTGACCGTGACACGGTTATAAACATTTGACCAATCTGGGTGATGGTCCATGGCTTCGGCCTGTCCGGCTATGCGCGACATGAAATCAAATGCCTGCTGAAAATTTTTGAACACCCAGGCGTTTTTTAAGCTGTCCTGTTCAATGTGCCAGCTAGGGTTACTGCGCTGAAGTTGAAGCAAACTGCTTGCTATGCGGTTTTTATCAAGCAGTTCGGCCATGACTGTTTCTCCGGGGCTGGCAAAGCCGCGAGTTTAAACCTGCTTCAAAGCGTCTGAGGCCTCACGGCACAGGGAGATTTATCGAAACCCTTTGGCCAGCTCAAACCAGACGTTCCCGCGTTTGGAACCGGCATAGGCTGCAGGCACGGGTTCAATCGGTCGCGCCCAACTGAGAGAAGCGCGCCAGTTATCAGGGCCTAACCAGTTCAAGCCCAAGCCTGCACCGCTGAGGCTTTCTTCATTGCTTGCTGTGTCCCAGGGGCGCCGGTTGATTTTGGTGCGCGCGGCTTCGACAAAAACTGAGGCAAACCACTGTCCGCGAAGATTCAGAGAGGGAGGCGGCGCTGGCAGCAATTCACGTAATTCAGCACTGACAAACAAGCCGGAATCTCCCGACAAAGTACCCGATTCGTAGGCGCGCACGCTGCGAGGGCCACCCAGAGAAAACTTCTGCGATGAATCCAGATTTGTGAATGCCCACTGTGACTCCGAGTTCAATACTAGGGTGGTCATCGACCGTATGAATTGTTGCCGCAAAGCACTGAAATTAAGGCGCTGAAACTCTCCTTTGTGTTTGACGGATTTATCATCCACGGCCTCGGCCGCGGCGTC